>JAYTRG010000037.1:0-4949 GCA_043746305.1 Candidatus Parcubacteria bacterium | reverse complement strand
CCATGCTCCTCGAGGCTCGAAAGTGTTTCGCGATGAGGCTCTATAGTTTGGCGCAAGTCCAATAACGCTCGCGCTGTTTTTGAAATTGCCTCGACCATTTCTTTCTCGCGACCTTGAAATATATGCTCTTCAATAACACTAAGCTCACTTCCAATCTTGTCGAGCTCATACCCGATACCTTGATACATCTTGCGCACTGCATAGAAAAAAAGATATCCGGCATGTTCTCCCAATGGCTCCGAGGCAAGGGCGGCATGTGTGTCGAACACTTTGGAGAATTTGTGTAGTGAATCAATAGTATCGTAATGCGCCGTGAGGAGATAATTGCGACCCACAACGAAATTGATTTCTTGGCGCTGACTTTTGGAGTGACTGTGATGAATGGCAGGGAAGTGCATCACCAAAAAAATATAGCTGCCGTAGCTTTCGGCCCGCTGTCTCGAATTCGGCATCATTAATTCTTCGGCAATGCTCGGCAATACACCAAACTCCTCAGTCACACTTCTAGCTTCTGCGGCACTGGGCGACTGCAGATCGATCCAGGTGAGTCCACGATACTCGTGTCGCGTCTTCATATTGTGGCTCAGTATAACGCACAAATTAGAAACTTTGCCCGGGGCAAATGCCGTGCGATAATTCCCCGATGCAAAAGGAGGAACCTGTTGTTTTGTCTCGGTACGCCGCTGGCGGCATAGCTGTTTTGTTTATGTTACTTGGATTCCTGGGCGGTTATGCGATTAATGCCAGGGGCTTTTTTTCGCATGCTTCGGCGCAAACCGAAGGCGAGCCAGCGGGCCTGGATCTCTCACCTCTATGGAAAGCATGGGGAATCATTAATGATAATTTTGTGCCCGTTGCGGTAGCGTCATCGACGCCTGTTGCAACCTCGTCAGCAAATCTCGATCAAAAGAAAGTGTACGGTATGATATCCGGTCTTGCAGCGTCACTCGACGACCCATATACCTTTTTCTTGCCCCCAACAGAAAATACCGCGTTTAGTTCGGAAATGAGCGGAAGTTTTGAGGGTGTCGGTATGGAGATTGATGTTGTTAATCAGGTGTTGACAGTTGTCTCCCCGTTAAAGGGAACACCTGCAGATAAGGCGGGGATCAAAGCAGCAGACCAAATCTTAAAAATAGACGGTAAATCAACGGAAGGGCTGGATGCGAGTCATGCGGTGCAGGAAATCCGAGGCCCCAAGGGTACTCAGGTAGTGCTGACCATTATACGAGCAGGCTGGAGTGCAACAAAAGATATAAAAGTGACGAGGGGTGTGATCAATGTACCCAATGTCATATCTACGCCGCGGCCCGATGGTATATTTGTCATCCAACTCTCTACATTTACGCAAAATTCTCCGGATCTTTTTCGCAGCGCACTTCGTCAATTTGTGCAATCGGGAGACCAGAAACTCATTTTGGATTTGCGAGGTAATCCAGGTGGTTATCTGGAAGCCGCAGTGAATATAGGGAGTTGGTTTTTACCTACAGGAGCCACCATTGTGACAGAAGATTACGCAGGGCACCAAGATAATATCGTCCATCGCTCGCTTGGATACGACATTTTTAACAAAAACTTAAAGATGGATATTCTGGTAGATAAGGGTTCGGCCTCGGCCGCTGAAATCCTTTCAGGAGCACTTCGCTACTATGGTGTTGCAGCATTGGTTGGTACAAACACATTCGGAAAAGGTTCAGTTCAAGAGCTTATACAAATAACTCCGGATACATCTCTAAAGGTGACGGTCGCAAGGTGGCTTGGTCCTGGCGGCGTGCAGATACCTAAAGAAGGCATAGCGCCCGATTATCAGGTTGCAGTAACTGATGCGGACGTTGCAGCAGGAATCGATCCGCAACTCAACAAGGCGATAGTACTTTTGGGAGGAAAAGTGAGTAAAGCGGCATCCAGCACGGCGTCAAATTAATCGTATGAAAGTGCTCATGCTACAGCATGTAAAAAAAGTTGGGCAAAAAGATTCCATCGTTGACGTGTCTGACGGTTTTGCACTCAACTCCCTTATTCCTGACGGCAAAGCAGTGCAGGCGACAGCTGAACAAATTACTTCTCTTGCAAAGCGGCAGTTAAGTCAAGGGAAAGAACATGCCAATAAGCAAGATCTCGCACGAAAGACGCTGAAAAAACTAGAGGGAGTAGAGGTTGTGGTATTGGCGAAAGCCAATACCCAGGGCTCTTTATTTAAGGGACTTACAAAAGGCGATATAGCAAAAGCACTAAGCGAATTTGCAAAGGCTCATGTTGATACGGCTTGGATTCAGGAGCCTGCTGCGCCTCTCAAGCAGCTCGGTACCTTTTTGGTGCGGCTTGAATCAAGTGGAGTAAAGGCAACGACGCGCCTTCTTGTAGAAAGCAGTAGGGAAAAGTAAGAGAAGGCTAAACTACTTCAGCGAGCTTTCGAGTGACTCGTCTGCCGTCAAAATTGGTCTTCCGAATGGTTTTGAACTGCACTTTACCTGCGGCGAGCGCAAATAGAGTGTGGTCTTTGCCAAGACCCACGTTCTTACCAGGTATTATAGGGGTCCCGCGCTGTCGTACTATTACCTCGCCAATAGACACGTTTTGACCATCTGCACGCTTAACTCCCAAATACTTAGGATTTGAATCCCGTAAGTTTTTGGCTGTTCCGCCTGCTTTTGTATGTGCCATAGTTGTTTCGCCCTGAGGGAAATGTATCCTCTTAAAGCTGGGTAAGTCTACATCATGGTTATTGAGAAATCAAGGCAAATTTTCCTAAACGTGCATTCGGGGCGTTCATGCGATAAGCTATTGAAAATACTGATTCATCATGATTATCGTCGACGTTGAAGCTTCGGGCACTGAGTATGGGAAACACTCCATTGTGAGTGTGGGCGCGCTTGATTTGTTGCATCCGGAAAATCGCTTATACGAGGAGTGCCGCATATGGGACGGCGCACATATTATGAAAGAGGCCATGGCGGTCAATGGGTTTACGGAGGCCGAGGTCCGCGACCTCAAAAAACAAAGCGAAGCAAGCGTGATTCACCGTTTTTTAACGTGGAGCGAGAGCGTAGAAGACAGGACACTTGCCGGGCAGAATGTCTCCTTTGATCGAGACTTCCTTAAGCATGCTGCAGAGCGAGCCGGACATACCAACTGGCCATTTGCGTACCGCACCATAGACACACACACGCTTTGTTACATGCATATGGTACGAAGAGGCGTACAGCCACCTGTTGATAAGCATCGATCCTCCCTAAACCTCGACAGAGTTATGAACTATTGTGGTATTCCGAATGAACCAGACCCTCACAACGCCCTCACCGGTGCACTATCGCACGCCGAAGTAATTTCAAGGCTTTTATTTGGACGGAAACTTTTGCCTGAATTTGATGATTTTGCAATTCCTTGGGAATAGCACTTCCCCGATTTTCTTGGATAGGGGAGGGGTAGGAAAATGGCATGTTACATACATCCGTATACTTTTAGTATTTTAGAATTTCGGTTGCATTTTTGACGCGCTCCAAAGCGGGGGAACTGTGGCGTTTTAAATGCAGGATTGCTTATCGGGCAAATATCTGGTACTGCCTTTAGGGTAAGTATGCTGCTGGGTAGAGAAACAAAATTACGAAGCGCGCACAATATATCTTTTGCGACACAATCCATATAAAGCATTTAAACCCTTACGAGGTGCACAGTATCTCTCATCTATTGTTACAATGAAATTCTGTGACCTATGCAGCGCGTATAAAACAAATTTTGACTTCCGCTGAGAGGTTGGCATTTAGGCAATGCTCGACTCCCCTCAAGATCCAAAATTATTTGGATTCAATTTCTATCAATTTTGAATTACATGGCGAAACGTATTATTCGCCCCGACAAGTTATACGCCAGAAGTCAGCACATTGTTTTGAAGGCGCTATATTTGCCGCTGCGGCTATGGCCTATCATGGCCGTAAGGCATTGTTGATGGACTTCCAAACGCTTCCTAATGACACCGATCATGTAGTCGCTCTTTTTAGAGAAAATGGATTTTGGGGGGCAATGAGCAAAACCAATCACGCAATACTGCGTTGGCGCGATCCGGTTTATAAAAACCCACGCGAGCTTGCGTTGTCTTACTTTCATGAATATATGCTTTGGAATGGAAAAAAGTCGATGGTTGCGTACTCTGTACCGTTCGACCTCAGCCGATATGCGCCTGAAACTTGGATTACTGCCGAAGATGATCTCGATGCGCTAGCTGAGACGCTCGATTCGAGCCGTCATTTCCCTATTGTACCTAAAAAAAATCGGCGTCTTTTGCGTCCTGGCTCTATGCTTGAGCTTAAAGCCATGAGTATTGTAGAGTGGAAGGAACCGCGCGGATACCACACTGGAGCATAAGCGCATACATTTTATTACTGCCCTGTACTATCGATGAAATTAGTCGCAGGTAGGTAATTAAGTGGGTTTAGATAGCCAGACACAGGCGGGACCGGCATGACCGCCGATGCGCACGGCGACGTTCCGTTCGTTGCTTGCCCAAGTCGAATAATTTGTGTGACAGCGGAAACATACACGCCAAAGTGCAGGTGTGGGCCGGTAGCGTAGCCAGTTTCTCCGCTGTAGCCAATCTCTTGTCCGGTGCTTACATTCTGTCCGGGCGAAACATCGATTTCAGATAGGTGCGCATACATTGTATTGAGACCGTTAGCATGTTTAAGCATAATCCACTTACCGAAAGAGTAGCATTGACCTTTCGCTGTTATGGTTGCATCGGTATTACCAGTTGCAAGGACCGAGCCAGAAAGCGCAGCGTGCACCGGGGTGCCTATAGATGCCGCTATGTCGAGACCATCATGGCCATGACCGCTGTAGAGAGGCGCATGCGACTGCGCAAAAGGTGTATCGCCAAAGTATTGCGTTACAGTGATCTGCCCAACTATGGGCCAAGTGAAGAGACCAGGAGAAGGCTGCGGATAACTACTGGG
>JAYTRG010000036.1:0-7703 GCA_043746305.1 Candidatus Parcubacteria bacterium | reverse complement strand
CTAGCTCTGGTGCGCTCATTCCGCGAGAACCCATATCCCCTGCTGAAATTGTGGGAGTGGAGTTTGATGTAGCCAATGTGGGAGGCAGCGCATCAGGTTCGTGGAACTTTACGGCACAACTTCCTACCGGCTACCAGGGCTATCTATACACCTCCCCTGCTCAAATATCGCTCATGCCGGGTGAGCATATCGTAAACGTACTGCGCTTCGCACCGAACATGCGCCCTGGCACAATCACCGTGACAGCCGATCCGTTCGGACAAGTGTACGACGCAGATCGCAGCAACAACATTGCAGTTACGCAAATATAAAAATCTTCCTGCAACAAAATAGCTCGATATCTTAGATATCGATTGTGGCTTCACGGGCGTGGCTTTGAATGAACGACTTGCGGGCAGGAACGTCGGTGCCCATCAGCATATCGAATACCTTATCGGCATCGGCTGCGTCTAAAATAGTAACTTGCTTAAGGATGCGTTGTTTGGGGTCCATGGTGGTTTCCCAAAGCTCATCCGAGTTCATCTCTCCAAGGCCTTTGTAACGTTGAATCGAAACCTTGGGTACGCGCTTTATGGTGGTCGTTTCTTCTTCTGCGGCATCTTCTTCAGGAACGCTCTCCTCGCTCTCAAGCGGCGTATTCTCACCTACTATGCCTATCTTTTCTTGCTCGGTGTACGCATAAAATATTTCTTTGCCTTTTTTGATCTTAAAAAGTGGTGGCTGCGCGATGTAGAGATACCCGCCGTCTATGACTGGCCTAAAGTGACGGAAAAAGAGTGTGAGGAGGAGCGTGCGAATGTGGGCGCCATCAACGTCGGCATCAGTGGCGATAATTACCTTATGGTAGCGAAGCTTACTCAAATCGAAAATGTCGCCGATCGCAGTACCAAGTGCTACAACAAGATTTTTTATCTGCTCCGAGGCGAGCATCTTGTCGATACGAGCACGCTCGATGTTAAGAATTTTTCCTCTAAGCGGCAGTATTGCTTGCGTACGGCGATCGCGGCCCGTTTTTGCGGTACCTCCAGCGGAGTCTCCCTCCACAATAAAAAGTTCGGACTCTTCGGCGCTCTTGGTTTGGCAGTCGGCGAGCTTTCCCGGCAACGTCATGCCATCGAGCGCGCCTTTGCGAAGGATTGAATCTTTTGCGGCTTTTGCGGCTTTGCGTGCCTTCATAGCAAGCGCAGCTTTGCCAATTATCGCTCGCGCTTCTTCAGGGTTCTCTTCGAGAAACGCTGAGAAACTTTCGCCAAATACCGACTCAACCGCACTACGAGCCTCAACCGAACCAAGTTTACCCTTGGTTTGGCCTTCGAATTGAATTTCCGGCATTTTTATTGAAACGACTGCGGTGATGCCTTCCAAAACATCATCGCCCGTGAAGCTCTCACTCTCCTTCCCTGATTTTGCGAACGCATTCAGTGTGCGAGTAAGTGCGGTTTTGAACCCGGTGATATGTGTGCCGCCTTCAGCGTTGTAGATGTTGTTGGCATAGGCGGAGAGGCGCGAGGAAATGTCGTCTACATATTGGAGCGCTACTTCTACCTGCACGTTATCCTGCTCCTTTTCTACATAGAAAACGGTTTTATGGAGCGCGGTTTGGTGGCGGTTCTGGAACGTAACGAGCGAGCGAAGTCCGCCCTCAAAATAAAAAGTAACCGAGGGTGCATCAAGTTCAAGCTCGCGTAGATAGTACGCCTCGTCTTCGGAAACTTTTTCGAGCGCACGCAAATCGAGAATTGAAATACGAAGACCTCGCACCAGATACGCTTGTTGGCGCATGTGCGAAACAATGGTTTCCCAAGAAAACGTTCGGTCGGGAAATATCGCAGCATCGGGTTTAAAGCGAATGATAGTTCCATGAAGCTTGGAATTCTCAAGCTTTTTTATTTTTCCAACGGGCTTGCCGCCTGTTTTATATTCCTGGACATAGCGACCGCCATCGCGATGGACTTCGGCGCGCACCGTTTCGGAGAGCGCGTTCACGACAGAGACTCCCACGCCGTGCAAGCCGCCGGAGACCTTGTATCCTTCGCCGCCAAACTTACCTCCTGCGTGAAGGATGGTCATTACGGTTTCGAGCGAAGAAACCTTTGTTTTTGGATGAATTTCAACTGGTATGCCTCGGCCGTTGTCGGCAACGCGCACCGAGCCGTCAGGGAGGAGTGCTACCTCGATGTCATCGCAAAAGTCGCCCATGGCCTCATCGCGCGAGTTGTCAAAAACTTCCCAAATGAGGTGGTGGAGACCGGAGAGGCCGGTGGTGCCAATGTACATGCCCGGGCGACGTCTCACCGCCTCCAAGCCTTCGAGCACGGTGATTTGTTCCGCCCCGTAGGAGCTCTTTTTTGGTGCTGTTTTTTCGGCCATGATTTAGTCGAACAATTGTAGCAAATTTGCGCCAAATGAAAAGGAGAAAATCATGCCGAGAAGGCTCTGTTTCCGAATATTTTTTGTTAGCGAATTTCAAACCCCAATGCCTGTAACGCAGCGGTAATGCTTATCATACGCTCGTGAACATCGAAGTCGGTGAGTGTTGTATCGAACGATTGAAATACCAGACGAAAAGCGTAGGAAGTTTTGCCGTCTTTTTTGAATTCATCAAATTTTTCTCTGCGCACCAAGAGAGATCCCGCTGTTTCTCGTATGATATCGAGTATAGTGGCTTCCTGCGTGTCTCCCAGGACCCACATGGCGATATCACGCACGATATACGGGTATTTTGAAAACGATTGGTAGCGCGTGGTGTTCGAGAGCGGAAGAGTGCCGTAATTGCCTGGGAGATTTGAGGAGGGTTTGAGGGCAATTTCTTTGGCTCCGCTTTTGTCCGCTGTGCCTACCATCCACGTTTCCTTCCCACCTTTCCATACGATACCAATTTCGAACAGCTTAATCTCGGGGAGGCCAAGAATATCTTTGTTGCGGAGGTTTTTTTCGTAAGCCTCCGTGAGGCTCGGTAAAAGTGTTGTACGCAGGTATTGTCTGACGCCATCTACTTTGTTGGCAACAACCCGCTCGCCAAAGTCTGCAAAGACGCTAGTACATACTTCGGAGTATCCCTCTGAAACCAAGCGCTCACGCTCTGCCTCTGCAGCAAAAAATGTTGGGCTGATTGCAGGGCTAGTGGCCAGTTTCGGGAGCAACGTTGCTGGAATTGCATCGTAGCCAATGATGCGCCCCACTTCTTCGACAAGGTCTTCTGCAATAGTGAGATCGAGACGCTCAAAAGGTGGAGTTACGGTAAACGTGTCGCCCACTTTAGTGAACGATACATCGAGTCGCGAAAGAGTGTCCGCAATCTGCTCTTCTGAGCCAGTGCGCCCAAGTATGTCTTGCACATGCTTTGCATGTATTGCGAAGGTTGTTTTTTGTTGCACTCGGGAATACGAATCGACAATGCCGAGCACATTGCCTCCGGCAAGCTCCAGAATAAGGTCGACGACTGCACGCATACCAACAGCGCACAGCTCGGGAGATAGACCCTGCTCAAAGCGAGACGACGCATCGGTACGGAGTTTAAGCGCCTGCGCTGTTTTACGGACAGAGACACCATTAAAACTAGCAGACTCAATGAGTATGTTCGTGGTGGCTTCCGTAATAGATGCTGGCATGCCACCTTTTACGCCAGCAATGCCTATAGACTCACCTGCGTTTTCATCGGCAATAACGATTATAGAAGGATTCAGCGAATACTTTTTTTGATCGAGTGCAACGATGCTCTCTCCTTCTTTTGCCATGCGGACGCCGATTGCGTAGGCTCCATTGGTAGCTTGCAGTTTCTCGGCATCAAAAGCGTGCAATGGCTGCCCCAAATCAAACATGACAAAATTAGTGGCATCGACTACGTTATTGATAGATTTTTGACCAATTGATTCGAGGGAGTTTTTAAGCCACTGAGGAGAAGGTGCGACGTGAACGCCCGTGATATGGGCAGCGATGTAGCGATCAGCTGGTGCATCGTCTTCGATACGAACAGAAACCGATTGGGTAGGAGAGGTGAACGAGGCCTTTTCTCGCAACGGATCACGAATAAGAGGTATCTTGAGAATTGCAGAGAGTTCTTTTGCAATACCGCGATGAGAGAGGCAGTCGTGGCCACGGTTGGCCGTAACTTTTACGTCGAGGATGTCGTTTTCTATCGACTCTATTTCAAATGCGTGAAAAGTAAGCACATCCGAAAGTGCCTCAATGCTCGGGAGTTCTTTTTCAAAATATCGCTGTAACCAAAGGCGTGAGACTTTCATGACTAGAATTGGTTTATGAATCGTAAATCGGCCGAGTGCATGAGGCGGACGTCGTCGATTCCCCATCGAAGCATCGCGAGACGGTCGAGTCCCATACCAAAAGCAAAACCTCGGTACTTGGTAGCATCGAGCCCGGCATTGGTAAGCACGCTCGGGTGCACCATACCCGCACCCATCATTTCTATCCATTTGTCGCGTAACTTTTCAGGGGCGTTCTCCCCCACGAGACGCATGTCTACTTCTACCGAAGGTTCGGTAAACGGAAAGAAGCTCGGGCGGAATCGAATCTCTACTGCAGCGTCTTTGAAGAGTTCGCGAAAAAAATGCTCAAGCGTGCCTTTGAGATGCGCGAGCGAAATATCTTCACCCACAACCAAGCCTTCCATTTGGAAAAATTCTGCTTCATGGGTCATGTCGGTGGCTTCGTTGCGGAAGACCTTGCCCGGAACGATAATGCGATATGGCGGCTGTGTCCCTTTTTTGACTTGTTCCTCCATGTAGCGGATCTGCACATTGCTCGTATGAGTACGCAATACCATGCCAGGCTCATCTTTGATGAAAAAAGTGTCCTGCATGTCACGCGCAGGGTGATCCTTCGGCACATTAAGAGCATCGAAGTTATGCCACTCATCTTCAAGCAAGGGGCCTTCGGCAAAAGCAAATCCCATACCAAAAAAGATATGATTGGCCTCGCGAATAAGGCTTGAAACGGGATGCTCATGGCCGCGCAATTCCTTCGGTTGCATTGAAGTCAGTATAGCCCGAATCCACGAGACGTCTAGAAAAGGGTCTAGAAATGTGGCCAAATTATGCTATAATCTTCTCGCATGATAGACGCGGGGATGATATATGTTCTCCTCTTTATATCCCTCTATTTTGAGGTGTTTATGCTCGTTATTTTTCTCGAGCGACGGTTCCGCAGCATCGCGCCTTCATCAGGCGCTCTCGAGCTGCCTAGCGTTGCGATTGTGGTGCCCTGCTTCAATGAGGAACAGACTGTCGCAAGCACTCTCGCGTCGCTCGTGGCCCTCGACTACCCTGTCGAAAAACTGGAGATCATCGTCGTGGACGATGGCTCGAAAGATTCAACGTTTAAAATCATAAACGAATTTCAAAAGTCGCTCGCGAGCAACGATGCATCTTTATTGCCGCGGCTTTCGGTTTTCAAAAAAGAAAATGGCGGCAAACACAGCGCGATGAACTTTGCACTCGAAAAAACAAAGGCTTCTCTCATTGGTTGTTTAGACGCTGATTCTGAGGTAGATCGTGGGGCGCTTCGCGCGGTGGTTGGCGTATTTGAAAGCCCTGAAATTGCAGCCGTAACGCCGGGTATTCATCCTAAAACGCCTAAGAATCTGCTGCAGCATATGCAGTTTGTCGAGTATCGATTGTCGCTCTTTAGTCGATTCATGCTTGCGGCGCTTGGATCGGTGTTCATCACGCCAGGTCCGTTTTCAATATTTCGCACCGAAGTGGTGCGAAATCTTGGCGGATGGCGGCATGGACACTCGACCGAAGATTTGGAGATGGCGCTTCGCATTCAAAAAGAAGGGTATCTCATTGCAAACGCGCCGGGCGCGGTGGTTCGCACCGGTACGCCCTCAAAACTACGGTCGCTGTTTCGCCAGCGAGTGCGTTGGACCTACGGATTTTTGCGCAATGCATCGGACTACCGCTCTATGTTTTTCAATCGTTCCTACGGTAATTTAGGGATTTTTGTGCTGCCACTATCGCTGATATCCGTGGGTACCGGAATATTCTTTTTCTGGCACGTGGTGTATTGGACGCTCTTCGGTATCGTGCACGTTATTCTGAGATCACTAGCAACCGGCATTTATCCGCACATTTCGCTCACGAGTCACTCATTGTACCTGGCGACGAGCGTATCTTGGTTTTTGGTCTATATATCGCTTGCTCTCATGATTGGCATTCTCGCGGCAGGCACAATGATCGGCACCGAAGGGAAAATTCCTCCTCGTGCTACCCCATTATTTCTTATGCTGTACAGTTTTTTGGTCCCACTGTGGCTCGGCGCGGCTGTGGTACGGGCTGTATTTAAAACCGGAGTGCGGTGGCGCTAAATTCTCATACTCTCCAATCAACATGGCCTTAGATTGACGGAATGGCCTTATCTGTTTACTGTTCACCTATTCTATGGAAAGACCGGTAGTAAATACGCGCACTCCCCTTTGGTGGAGCTATAGCATTGCGTTTTTAATCACGTCGGTCTTGTTCGCTACCGCTATATACGCCTCAAACTATTTCCAGTCTCGCCGCATTGCCGATATTCGGGCAACGCAGGACGACATCTCAAACGATATTCTTTCCATCGAAACTCAATTCGATCTCTTAGCAGCTCACTCCTGCAGCGATATCGCCGAAAACACTATTTTACCATCGGAGCTTTCCTCGCTCGGCAACCAACTTTCTTATATGGAGAGTCAGGGCGGCAACGTGGATGAAATAACGCGCCTCAAAAAACTCTACTCGCTGCTCGAAATCAAAGATTATCTTTTGATGGAATCAATAGCCCATAAATGCAATCTGAAGCCAGTCTTTATTCTTTACTTCTATTCAAATAAAAACGACTGTACCACTACCTGCGAAAACCAAGGGTATGTACTTACCGCACTCTCGCAAGATTATCCGAAATTGCGCGTGTATTCATTCGATTACAACCTCGGCATCGGAGCACTTCAGACGCTTATCAATATCGATAACGTCGCTGAAAAAATGCCGGCGCTCTACATAAACGGCCAAGTATATTACGGGTACCACAGCTACCAAGATATACAGGGCATACTTCCACAGCTCGCCTCGCTCCAGAAAACAGCAACCTCCTCTCCTGCCAACTTAAAAGGTAAGTGAGATACACTTTGTTAAAAGCCGCCTCCCGGACTTGAACCGGGGACCTTCGCTTTACAAAAGCGTTGCTCTACCAACTGAGCTAAGGCGGCGTAATTGAGACTTTACTCGTTTGTGCCCGTTCTGTCCATTTCACCGTCCTGTTTACTTTTGCTCATCTGGCGCAAAAATTCCGACCGCGTTTGCTTGGGTGCGAAATTGCGCTTATGCGATACAAAATCGGCCAACTGGTGCGACTTGCGCGACGCACTGCGCGCCATCGAGGCAAAGTTAAGCGCCGCGGAGTGAATTGCAACATGAAGCAGGTACAGCATGATAGGAGGAATCTTCTTGAGGTCGACATGTACCGCAAACAATAGCTCCTTAATGTGTAGTGCTTTGCGGTCGGCAGCGCTCCGCAAGCGCGGCGCGACAAATCTACCCGTTTCCAGTTCACGCACCTTTAGGCAAAATAAGGCGATTATGCAGCAAAGAGACGCAAAAAAGAGGACAATAGCTACAAGAGTCATACTACAGTGCTAGGCATAGGCGAGCCTCCATATGCAGCTACTTAACGGAAAGTCTTTCAAAGCGAGTTATCTCGATTTTCTCGCC
>JAYTRG010000035.1:0-6919 GCA_043746305.1 Candidatus Parcubacteria bacterium | reverse complement strand
CAATCATGTGCTCGAGAGTCCAGACCCGAACGTCACGCTGGCAAAAAAGTGCACGATGGTGCCTGTAGAGGCGGTGATGCGCGGCTACCTCACGGGCGTAACAGATACCTCAATTTGGACGCGCTACCAAGCCGGAGAACGAGTGTTTGGCGGCGTAGAGCTACAGAACGGCATGCAAAAAAACACGAAGCTCCCAGGACCTATTTTTGACCCTACAACCAAGGAAGCAGAGCACGACAGAGCGATTACTCCCGAGCAGATGATCGCAGAGGGCTTCATAACGCAAGAACTATTCAACCAGGTGCGGGAGGTCGCAGTGAGCCTCTTTACGCGAGGGCAGGAACTAGCCGCAAAACGAGGACTGATATTGGTAGACACCAAGTATGAATTTGGCCTGGATGAAAACAATAATCTCGTGTTGATTGATGAAATTCATACTCCCGACTCTTCTCGTTGGTGGAAGTTCAATTCTTATGAGGAGCGAATACGTGAGGGCAAAGAGCCCGAGTATTTCGACAAAGAATTTTTGCGGATGTGGTTCAAGGAACACTCTGATCCGTACAAGGACGCTAATTTACCAGAAGCGCCAGCCGAGCTCGTGGCGGAGATGTCGCGGCGGTATATTGAAATGTACGAGCAGATTACAGGAGAGAAATTTGTGCCAGGCGATGAGCCGATACTTGAGCGGCTCGAGAAAAATTTGAAACGATATGCCGCTTGAACCGCTTACGGCAGTTAGTTCTGTCGACGGTCGCTACCGTGCCGCCATTGATGGGCTTTCAGAGTACTTTAGCGAATACGCCCTCATGCGCGCGCGCGCGCGAGTTGAGTGCGAGTATCTTGTAGCGCTTTCCGAAGCTGCTGTTGTGCGTGCTCTATCCGACGATGAAAAAGCTATACTAATGAACATATCAAATCTCTCACTCGACGGAGCAAAGGAAATTAAAGAAATCGAAAAAACGACAAACCACGACGTGAAGGCGGTGGAATATTATCTAAAGCAAGAAATTAGAGGTACGTCGCTCGAAGACATGAGCGAGTGGATACACTTTGCGCTCACCTCTGAAGATATTAATAGCCTTGCATATGGTCTTCTCCTACGCGATTTTTTTGAAAATGCATTCTTGGGCGGGCCAATGTTGCAAATAGCGCAAATACTCGAAGTGCTCGCACAAAAACACGCCGATACGCCCATGCTGGCTCGGACGCACGGTCAAAGCGCTTCGCCAACCACGTTTGGAAAAGAAATGCGGGTATTTCTTGCGCGCCTTGAGCGGCAAGTGGATCGCATGAAAGTTGGCAGCATACTCGTGAAGTTTGGCGGGGCGACAGGGAGTTGGAATGCGCATGTTTTGGCTAAGTCAGAAATTGATTGGCAACGGTTCGCCGAAGAGTTCGCCGAAAGGTTTAACTCTACTGGGGAGGGAAAGAAGCATTATATGAAGCTCCAGCTTAATCCCGTAACCACTCAAATAGAGCCGCATGATACGTATGCAGAATATTTTGACTCCATGCGCCGGATCAACACCATCCTCATCGATCTGTCGCAAGATATGTGGAGATATATAAGTGATGGATGGATTACCCAAAAACCCAAGGAAGGCGAAGTGGGCTCGAGCGCGATGCCGCACAAAGTAAACCCCATTGATTTTGAAAACGCGGAAGGCAATTTAGGCATTGCAAATGCTCTTTTCAATCATTTTTCCAACAAACTTCCAATATCCCGCCTCCAGCGTGATCTTAGCGACAGTACGGTGGAGCGCACATTCGGTACCGCCTTTGCGCATAGCACCATTGCATACAAATCATTAGTAAAAGGTTTTGGCAAAGTAGCTGTTAATACAGAAGCAATGCTTGCCGCGCTCCAAACGCACCCAGAAGTATTGGCCGAGGCAATTCAAACCGTACTTCGAGCCGAGGGCGCTGAAATGCCGTATGAAAAGTTGAAAGAATTGACGAGAGGGAAGCAAGTGACTCTTCACGATTTGGAAATGTTTATCGATGGTCTTGGTGTCAGCGACGATATCAAAAATCGACTAAAGGCACTAAGACCAGAAACCTACATAGGACTCGCCGAAAGTATTGCTCGACAAAGGAGCTGATTTTACTGCTTTAAGCCCAATCCGGTTCTTATGAGATACATGTTGATGCCTATAAGGGCAGCAATGAGAGTGAGGAGTACACTAATAGAAATCCATAGCGAGATGTCGGCAAAGCCGAGGAAGCCGTAGCGGAAGCCGTTGATGAGGTAGAACAGAGGATTGATGTAGGTAATGTACTGCGCAAACGCGGGGAGACTGTGTACCGAGTAGAACACGCCGCCGAGATATACGAGCGGCTGCAGCACAAATGTGGGAACGAGGTTGATTGCGTCTATCGTTTTTGCGTATACGCCGTTGACCATTCCGGCGAGCGAAAATACGAGAGCGGTAAGGATTGCAAAGAGCAGGATGACACCAAGGTGGTACATGCTGAGCGAAAGGCCGGTGAAAAATATGCCAATCAGCAACACAAGTGCCCCTACTATGATGGCGCGAATGACGCCCCCTGCCACGAAGCCAGCGATAATGAGCCACGGCGGCATTGGCGAGATTAGCAGCTCGTCGATAGAGCGGTTGAAGAATTTGCTCTGAAAGAAACTAAAGGAGGTGTTTGAGTAGGCATTTTGTACTATCGCGAGCATTACAAGGCCTGGTACCACAAACTGCATGTAGTTGACCCCTTGCATGGTGCCGATGCGGCTGCCGAGTACGGTACCAAAGATAAGGAAGTAGAGTGATGAGGTTACCACGGAGGGGAGAAAGGTTTGCACCCAGATGCGGAAAATACGCACCATGTCCTTGCGGAGCATGGTGTAGAACGCGGTCCATTGCTGTATAGGTGTCATATTATTTTTCTTTCGTTAATTTGAGGAATACCTCTTCAAGCTTACCGCCCTTGAAGCCCGCTGACGCCTCCCCGCCATCCGTGTGCATGTTGAGAAGATCGGCCATCGTGCCGTTACTGATTATCTCGCCGTGGTTGATGATAGCAACGCGCTTTGCGAGCTGCTCAGCCTCCTCGAGGTAGTGCGTGGTGAGGAGAATAGTCACGCCCTTGGTGGTAATGGTTTTGAGATACTCCCACATGCCGCGGCGAAGTTCCACATCCACTCCTGCCGTAGGCTCATCCAGTATAAGAAATTTCGGTTGGTGTATGAGTGCGCGCGCAATCATAAGGCGGCGCTTCATACCGCCTGAGAGCGACCAGCCTGTTTGATCTACCTTATCTCCAAGGCCGAGATCTTTAAGAAGCTGTTCTGCGCGCGGTCTTGCAATTTCGCGCGGTATACCGTAGTAACCGCCTTGATTAACGACAACATCGATGCATTTTTCGAATGGATTAAAGTTTATTTCCTGCCCCACAAGTCCGATAAAGGTTTTTGCCACTTCTGGTTCTTTGTTTACGTCGTGGCCAAACACTTCTACTGAGCCGGCAGTTTTGTTTACCAGGCCGCACGTAATGCCAATGAGGGTGGTTTTCCCAGCGCCGTTGGGGCCAAGAAGCGCGAAAAAGTCGCCTTCAGGAATTTCAAGATCCACTCCTTTGAGAGCTTCTTTGCCGGTGGCGTACTTTTTTTTGAGGCCAGATATTTTGAGTGCCGAGGTTATCATGAATGTCTAGTCTAACATTTTCATGCTTACGCAGCCAATACTTTTTCTATAAACAAGAACGTGTCATCGGGGTTTTTCACCGAATACGTTTCGATAATGCCAATAACGGAGGCATCGTTTCCGCCAGGAAAAAGAGCGTCACCCACGTACACGCACTCTCCCTGTATCCAATTCCGATTTTCAATAAATCGAGCAACATTGAAGCCTTTGTTCTTGCCCACGAGAAAGAAGTCGAAGCATGTCGTGCCACCTGGGACGACATCGACACCAAGCGTTCGCAGCGCATCTATTTCGGCATGATGCCGCGCAATCACCGCGGCTCGTTTTTTGTCGCCAGGGTCGAACGCGTATTTTTTATCCAGATTTTCATGGTGGCCGATAGGACTGTATGCAATTTGAGCACCTCGATTTTCAACTAAATCGTTCGGATCTTTTACATTTGTATCAAATTCGAGTTTTATCGTTTCAATACAGCTATAAATCCTGCTGGCCTGCTCATCGCTGAACCTCTCTTCCCAGATAATCGCACCGTTCTTTTCAAGCGCCTGATTGCCTGTTTGGCCAAGGATATAAAAATGCGCGCCAATGCTTTCGGGAATTTGGGCTTTGATTTGAGAAGCCTGCGCTCCTGAGACTACAGTTACGTCCATTTTTTCTGTCAGTTTCTTAAACACTGCCGCATGCTCAGCCGTTATCTGAGTACGGCTGAGCATGAGCGTGTTGTCGAGGTCAAAAAAAATGTGCCTCAGCATGGAGACTAATTGATGAACGGCTTTTCGCCGATGTAGTCGTCTTTGCCGAGCTCGACGCCGTTTTTACGGAGAATGCAGTAGGCGGTGGCTACGTGGAAGTAAAAGTTTGGCATCAGATATTCGGTAGCGTAGCCAAAGCCAGTCATTTTTTTGCCCGGCCAGTAGCGAAGCTCTATTTCATGGCTTTCGTTCTTGTTTACGTCTGCTTCCTTGATAGTCTTCATGTATTTCACCACTTTGTCGATGCGAGCTTTCAATTCTTCTACTGTTTTTTCATCGTCGGGAAAGCTAGGTGCCTCTACTCCTGCCAAGCGAGAGGAGCCTGCTGCGCCGTTATCGCATGCGATTTGGATTTGGCGTAGGAAAGGGAATTGGTCGGAAATGAGTCGGCTGCTAAGGAGCGCTTCTTCCTGCATACCTTTAGGGTGCCATTCGAGCTGTTTCTTGTTTGCGTGGTGTGAGAGTTTGTCTAAAACGCCGGAGAGATTTTGAAGCGCCTTCATCATCGGCGGAACAGTAACAGAATAAAGAGTTGTTTTTTGCATACTCAAATTTTGAATGATAGATGAGCAGTATATATCAAAAATGGCGGGCTGCTCAATGCTTGTTATTTAGTAACAGAACATGGAGCAGCCCTAGTCCAAAGATATGTTTAGGCGTCGCTGTTGTCTTGGTTGTGCTTTGGCCTGCCGGCCTGATCATCCTGATACGAGTCGGGCTCCGGCTCCTTCCGCGGTTTTGCATCGATTATGCCATCTTTCTCCGCCGCTGCGACAGGCGGTTTTTCAGCAGTTTTGTCTTTCACGCGCGCCTCCTAAAGATCGGGTTGGTGCTCTGGCATTGAAGCCATAATCATACTACGCCAACTATTGCATTTGTTAAAATGAAGAAAAGCATCACTTTGTCGCCGTGTCAGTCTGCAGCAACTTAATTGCTTCCTGCACTGTCGTCATAAACTGCGCTGGAAAGATGATGGTGGAGTTTTTTTCTACCGATATTTCGGCCATAGTTTGCAAGGTGCGTAGCTGCAGGGCCACAGGATGCATGCTGATTATGTCGGCAGCTTCCCCGAGCTTTACTGCCGCCTGAAATTCTCCTTCGGCCGCCACTATTTTGGCGCGTCGCTCTCGCTCGGCCTCGGCTTCTTTGGCCATGGCGCGCTGCATGTTATCGGGTAGCTGAATGTCTTTTATTTCAACAGCCGTCACTTCCACTCCCCACGGCTCGGTGTGAGAATCAATTACCGTTTTAATCTGTTCGTTTATGTCGGAGGTCTGCGCAAGCAGTTGATCGAGTTGAAACCTGCCGACCACATTGCGCACGGTGGTTTGAGCAATTTGGTTGATGGCGCTACTTACGTTTTCAATCTGAATAACAGATTTTTCAGGGTTGGATATGTGATAGTACGCAACCGCCGCTATGTCGATGGATACATTATCTTTTGTGATTATTTTTTGCGAAGGGATCTGCATGGTAATGGTACGCAAAGAAACCCGCACCATCTGCTGAAACGGGGCAAACATAAACCGAAAGCCCGCATCTCGAATACCAGTGAATTTGCCGAGCGTAAAAACAACGCCGCGCTCGTATTGGCGCAAAATGCGTATGCTCATAAGTGCATAGAGAACTACAACGGTGAGAATAATGTACCCCATATTTATTGTTGATTGTTAATTTGTTTAATAAAGGCAGAAAATTCATCTTTTATTTCAGGGTGACGCAAGCCGTATTCAACTACGGTTTTCATGTATTCGAGCTTGTTGCCTGTGTCGTAGTATTTGCCGTTTTGTATTTCAACTGCATGGACGTCGCCCTCCTTGGCGAGCGCAGAAATAGCGTCGACGAGCCACAGCTCGCCGTCTTTGCCAAGCGGAGTACCTGCAAGAAGCTCCATAAGCCGCGGGGTCATGATGTACGCACCGTGCGCGGCAAGATTGCTCGGCGCTTCGCCTATCTTGGGCTTTTCTACGATGCGGTTTATCTTGTAGACGTTGTTTTTTACGGGAGAGACATCGGCTATGCCATATTTACTTACCGATTTTTCCGGTACTCGCACTGCAGAAATGTTTGGAACGCCCGTTTGCTCCCATACGTCGATCATTTGCTTGAGGCGCGGCGGCTCGGAGGCAATAAACTCATCGCCCCACAAAATCGCAAATGGCTCATCTCCTATTACCGCGCGCGCGTTTAACACCGGCGTGCCGTTGCCGTACGGACCTTTCTGGCGAATGTAGATAAAATTGGCCAAATTTGCGATACGGGCCACCTCTTCGGCCTGCTTGTCTTTTCCCGTGTCTTTGAGGTGACGCGAGAGGGCAAAAGGAAAGTCAAAATGATCCTCGATAGAGCGTTTGTTCCAGCCCGTAATGATTATGATTTCGGTAATACCAGAGGCTATCGCCTCCTCTACTACAATCTGAATAATCGGTTTATCAACAATGGGGAGCATCTCCTTGGGCATTGCTTTCGTGGCGGGGAGAAAGCGCGTGCCGTAGCCAGCTGCCGGAATAACGG
>JAYTRG010000034.1:0-6829 GCA_043746305.1 Candidatus Parcubacteria bacterium | reverse complement strand
GGCGCCCTATCACGGGCAAGCGCAACAGACGCTACGTGGGCGGTTGCGGCCGGACTTTGCCGTTGGGCCTATATGGAGGACACCACAGGACACGCCACATCTCTTGGTGAACTACTGACAGGCGGCATCGATACCATCAAGCGCGGCATTCGCAGTCTTTTGCCATAAGCGCTATTATTCCAAACCAAGTAAACGCTTAAGTACCCTCTTCAGCGTTTCGATTTCTCTCGAGCTGAGTCTTGAAAATACAGTTTCGAGCGCGCGATGAGATTCCCTCCGATAAAGAGCAAGCCTTTGGGCGCCTGTTTCGGTAAGGGACACATGCACTGCGCGGCGATCACTCGGGTGTTTTACTCTCACGACTAGCCCATCGCTCTCAAGCGCGGTTATGAGCGAAGTAGCCGATGGTGGCTTGATGCGCAAATATTCAGCAATAGCGCGCATGGTTGCCTCTTCAGCCGAGGCTATAAAATTAAGTATCTCGAGGCGAAGCCATGCGTTTGCATCATGCCGTGTCGGCAGTTCATGGCGAATAAGCTGCTTCGTTTTAAACAGTAAAGACGTCAGTTCAGTAATTCCACGTTCCATACGCTATCCTTCCACATGTACATGCCTCGATGCAGCCTCTTTATCAGTCTTCAGAAGTAAAATAGGGAACGCCGCCAAAAACATGCCTATGGAACCGATAAAAAATACTTCTCCATAAGCCGCCACCTGCGCCTTGAGCTCAATGAGTGCTATACCCTCTCGAATAACGATAGGGTCGATGCTCCTAATCACACTGTTTGCAGCGAGGCGCATAACATTTCCATTGACCGCATTGGTAAGTACCGTCCCAAAGAGCGCGATACCAAACGCCCCACCGATATTTCTAAACAGCGCAAGAATCCCTGATGCAATGCCAATTTCCGACTGCGGAACAATCGAGGCTATTATATTAGTGCGCTGTGCCATGCCGAGCCCCATAAAAAAAGCCATAACTGTAAGCGGGGCCATAATACCGAACGCGCTCGTTTTTGGATCAAGATACGATAGAAAATAAAAGCCGACGGAAGCTCCCAGTGTAGATATAAATATAATCCATCTGGGCTCCGTGTGAGAAAAGCGCGATCCGATGGCAGCGGCGATTGGAATCATGAGTCCCATTGGAATAAAAAGATACCCGCTTGCGGTGGCGCTGTAGCCAAGAAATGTTTGCGCAAAAACGGGAATCAAAAAGATACTGCCCATCATGCACATGAATACGAAAAAATTGTTGGCCAATGTATTTACAAAAATGGGATTCTTGAAAAACTTGAGATCAATAACGGGAGCCGCGTGAGAAGTCTCGATTTTGTAAAATAGCGTACCGAAACAGATGACAATCGCGTAGCAAAGCAGCGCGCTCTCTGACAACCAGCCCCATGATTGTCCTTGATCGAGCACCAAAACAAGACACGCAAGCGCAATGCCAAGCGTAATAGCTCCCCACCAATCAAATTTCCGTGTGATTCGTTCTCCTACTGACTCGCGGATGAAAGCTATTGCCATAGCAAGGCCAATGAGGCCAACCGGAATGTTAACAAAAAACACGCTCCGCCATCCAAAGGAATCGATAAGCGGTCCGCCTATCAAAGGACCGAACACAGCCGAAGCGGCAAATGCCCCCGACCAAATACCGAGCGCCTGCGCTCGCTCTCGCCCTGCAGGAAACGTCACAGTAAGAATAGCCATCGCCGTGGGATAATCAGCCGAAGAGGCGATGGCTTGAATGATACGGAAAAAAATCATCGAGCCCAGATTCCACGCAAAGCCCGCTAGCACCGACCCTACGATAAAAAGCGAGAAGCCCCATACATAGACTTTTTTGCGGCCGAGAGTGTCGCCTAATTTTCCCCATACCGGCACAAACACCGCATTTGCAATGATATAGGCGGTAGCAATCCACGCTGCGCTCGTCACGGTAATCCCAAAGTCGGAAATGATTTTGGGAAGCGCTAAGTTTACTATTGTTTGATCGAGCCTTCCAAGAAATGTCCCGACAATAACCGTTGCAAGGACAATCCACTTATTGACACCGTTCATATAGCGAGGAGTGCGATCACTCGGTATAAATCCACATTCTCGCTGACATGCCGTTTTTAAGCTCCGGATACACGCTGGTGTTAAATCGTGCCTTAACGTCAAATTGTTGTACTGCGCGTTGATCCGAAATGTTGAACACGATACCTGATTGTTCGGACGTGGGCGACACCTCGTCGATTACTCCTGAATATACCTTGCCACCGAACGCGTCGACCGTAAATAGAACATTGTCTCCGACTATAATTTTACTCAAGCCTTTGTCTTCGTCTACCTTCCCTATCACCCGCAGAAGCGTGGGATCTATCATAGAAACGACCGCCTGCCCGGGCGTGATTTGCGCGCCCGCTTTTTGATCAATACTGATGATTATCCCGGCAACTTTGCTTTGTATAAGGTCATTACCAACTCGTGCCACCGTTTGGTTTGCCTCCACACTATCGCCAGGCTGCACATAGATGTCCTCCAGCACGCCAGAAACCGAGGGTGAGAGATCTATTTGCGGAGCAGAAATCATCGAGCTGTCGACATAGACGCGCTTTTGAATATCAAACACATAAATAATTCCTGCGGCGAGCGTGGCTATTAGAAGCACGGCTGCACCGGTGATAATCCACTGTTGTTTTATTGATTTTTGCTTCACATTAGTTTTGTCCGAATGCTCTAATGGTATCGCCTGCTTGCAAGCCAGCGAGAATTTCAGTATTGGCATTCGTTGTGATTCCTACCGTAACTGGCGTCAAGACAAAACTACCATGTACCTGCTTAATTACCGAAGTAGTTGCTCCATTTTGGATTATGGCGCTTGTGGGAACAGTAAGTGCATTCGCCTTCGTTGCCGCGGTAATGGTAGCCGTGCCAGACATACCGGCCTTTATGCGCGCATCGTTTACATCAAGTTGCAAGGTTACTTTGTAACTGGATATTCCGTTTTGGACAGTCGCTGCCGGGTCGATTGCTATCACATGCGCACCTAGATTTACGCCGGGGTACGCGTCGAGCGCAATCGACGATTGCTGTCCTAGGGCAATTTTGCCGACATCTGCATCCGATACATATGTTTCCATTTGGTACAGGGAGTCGGATATCATGGAAATAAGAACAATTCCAGGGGAAGCAGTGCTTCCCACATGCGCATCGTTTCGGATTATTGTGCCGGAAATAGGGGCGTAGATTCCTGTTTTACTCACCTGTGCTGCTGCGTAATCAACCGATGCTTGAGCTGCCTGCACTTGTGCTTGCTGCGCTGCAATATCGTTTGCGGTTGCCCCTGATGTCGTTACAGAAAGCTGCGCTTGCGCTGCAAGAAGAGTGGATTGCGCGCTGGTGAGGGCCGTGGCAGCAGCGTTTAATCCCAAGAGTGATGTTGACAAGTTTGTGCGTCCAAGCGAAACATTGTTCTGGTAATTTTGAATGGCGCTGAGCGGGTAGGCCGTGGAGGGAACAGTGTAGGTAAGGCCGCTGGAAACGAGGTCGAGATAGGTTGCTACATCATTTATATATCCACGAACGGTAGTAACTACGGCGCTGCTGTCCGAGGATTGCGAAACGCTGCCTTGCTGCTGCTCGTAGTTCTGCCATAAAGAAAGCTCGCTTTCCATTTGAGCGCGATTGGATACAAGACTGAGTTCCAATTGTGAGTTGGCGAGTAGCAAATTGAACGACGGGCTCGCCGTGCGCGGATTAGTGAAAAGTTGGTCGACGCGATTATGTATTGCGTCGTCGGCCTTCCCGTAGGCGTCTTGTGAAGCTTGCATAACTGACTGTTCAGCCGCCGCTACACTTGCCTCAGCATTCGATACCGCCGTCTGGGAAGCTGCAATGCTCTGCGGTGTCGCACCAGCCTTGAGGCTATCTAGCTTGGCCTGCTGCATTGCGAGCGCTGCCTTCGCCTGTTCAAGCTGTGCGCCTTGATCGGCACTAAAAAGCGAGGCGAGCATCGCGCCTGCTGGCGCATGCGATCCTACATCGTAGCCAATAGATACAATGCGACCGCTTGTTTGAAACGAAAGATCAACTTCTTGCGCAGCCTTTACGGTACCGTTTGTTTGCACATTCTCCACTATCGGACCTATTGCTGCATACACCACCGAAGGTACTGCGCTTCCCCCATTAGTGATGAGGGCGTAAGAAACTATTCCTATGGCGATTATTCCTGCCGCGGCAATAATAACTGGAGGCCTGCGTAGCTGTGCCTTAAGATCTTGAATCATATATAGTTAGGTATTCTAAGTATTTATATTGTACAAAACTCGATACAAATTGCAACCTTCTTAAGAGGGTACGGGGAGGGCTGCCAATGAGCATGCATCCACATCAATTTAATTGATTAGTCAACATTGCCTAGATGCCGCTTGTGGTAGTATGGCCCCAATGACCAAACAGGTAAAACCAGAAGTAGAGTCGTTTGCACGAATACGAGTTATTGGAGTAGGGGGATCGGGCTCAAATGCCGTTAATCACATGGTTACTACGCATGTAGAAGGAGTGGACTTTGTGGCGATAAACACCGACGCGCAGGACTTACATAAATCACGAGCCAAGCGAAAAATTCATATCGGCAAAACGCTTACTCGCGGCCTCGGCGCAGGCATGAACGCCGATATAGGCAAACAAGCCGCTGATGAGACGCGCGAAGAAATTCAGGAAGTACTGAAAAGCTCCGACATGATTTTTATCACCTGCGGCATGGGCGGCGGCACCGGAACCGGCGCAGCTCCGGTAATTGCTAGGCTCTCGCGCGAACTTGGCGCACTCACGGTAGGAGTGGTGACAAAGCCGTTTTCGTTTGAAGGTGCGCAGCGCATGCGCCTTGCCGAGCAAGGATTGCTCGAACTGCGCAAAGCGGTTGATGCACTCATCGTAATCCCCAACGACAAACTCCTAGCAATAGTTTCGCGAGACACCGGCATTCGCAACGCATTTGCCATGTGTGACGATATTCTCAAACAAGCAGTTGAGGGAATTTCCGACCTCATTACCCAAACTGGTCTTATCAACGTCGATTTTGCCGACGTTCGCACGATTATGCAAAACGCGGGAAGCGCCCTCATGGGAATCGGCACTGCCTCGGGTGAGAAGCGCGCAGAGACCGCGGCCAGAAACGCAATTAATTCCCCCCTTCTCGAAGTCTCGGTTACCGGAGCAAAAGGCGTACTCTTTTCGATCGCAGGCGGCGACGACCTTGGCATGCTCGAAGTACAAGATGCGGCAAATGTGATTACCGAAGCTATAGACCCAGAAGCCAAGGTAATATTTGGTGCAGTAGTCGATCCTACCCTTAAAAAGGGCGAGGTTCGCGTTACGGTTATAGCTACAGGATTCCCTGAAAACTCGGTACCTTCTGCTGCATCCGCAGGACGTACTCCCCTTTTCACGGCAAGTCCTCGCATAATGCAAACGTCAAAGGATAAGGACGTAGATGTAGCACCGATACTTACGCGCCGTCCTCCGTTGGAGCCTAAAAGAATTATCGATTCCGCTTTCGACGTACCGCAGGACAAGCCACTCTCAAAGCAACCTCTTACTCCCTCTATTACGCCGCCTGCGCCTCACCGACCACCTACACCACCCAGCAATACACTGCCTCCGCCACCCGAAAAAAAGGAAATTAAAGATGACGACGATGATAACTGGGGTTCGCTCCCCGCGTTCCTGCGAAGAAGATAAATACTTGCAATCTTCACGCTTAGTTGAATCAAAAACCGTACAAGGCTACCTCTCACATTTATGCAAGATCTCATCATAGTTGGAGGTGGTCCAGCGGGAGCTGCTGCGGCCGTGTACGCGGCTCGTAAACGGCTAAAGACCGTACTGGCGGTAGCTGAGTGGGGAGGGCAAAGCACAGTATCTACCGATATACAAAACTGGATTGGATCGCCTTCGATTTCAGGTTCAGACCTTGCCGCCAATTTGCGCAAGCACGTGGAGCAGTACGCAGGAGATTTCTTAGAAATAAAAACAGGCGCCAAAGCAACGTCATTGCGCACTTTCGACGATCACATAGAGGTAGATGCGGGCGGTACGCTGAGTGCCCGCGCACTCTTAATTTCATCGGGAGCGAATCGCCGCAAGCTAGAAATTCCTGGTGCTGAGAAATACGATCAAAAAGGTCTTACGTATTGCGCGAGCTGCGACGGACCCTTATTTGCGGACAAAGATGTTGCCGTAGTTGGAGGTGGTAACGCTGGGTTTGAAAGCGCCCTCCAGCTGCTTGCCTATTGCAAAAATGTCACGCTTCTTCACCGTGGAGACGCCTACCGTGCAGACGAAATCACCGTCGCCTCCGCAATCTCTCGCCCCAACTTCCATGGCATTCTTCAAGCGCAGACACTGGAAATAGTTGGCGAGCAATTCGTAACGGGAATCAAATACAAAGATGATACTACTGGTGCGGAAATTATGCTGCCTGTTGAAGGCATATTTGTAGAAGTAGGGTTAGTACCCAACACCGCGTGGATTGGCGACACGCTAGAAAAAAACCCAGTGGGACAAATCAAAGTTGACCCTCGTACGCAACGCTCATCTCATGCCCGTGTTTGGAGCGCAGGCGACTGCACCGACGGGCTTTATCATCAAAACAACATCGCGGCAGGTGACGCCGTAAAAGCACTTGAAGACATATACATGTCTTTACACAAACAAAACGCCTAGCGTTAGGTGGTGAATTTTTCACACAACAGGCCCCCTTCACCTTTTTCCCTTCGAAAAAATTGAATATGACTTTGATAGTATCGACCTTTATTGCTACTGTACCAATATGAAACAG
>JAYTRG010000033.1:0-6882 GCA_043746305.1 Candidatus Parcubacteria bacterium | reverse complement strand
GCCGCCTGCATTCGGTTATCAAGGCGCCGCAGCTGCGTAATAATTTGTGGCTGGAACTCCTTCTCTTTTTGTTGCAGCTGCGAAAGCGCACTCGATGCTGTCGCTGTCTCGTACTGGTTATATATAAACACACCGCCCGATAACGCAGCAGAGGCTGCAAAAGCAAGTATCGCGAGCATAAGCGTAAGATCGGCAAGGCCACTCGATCCGCCACGCCGTAAGCTTACAGGCTTCCCTGCGTCTTGCGGAATAAACGATGATTGAATGTTGGACTCCATAGATAGGGTATCTAAAACGCGATACACGACATATAGCTGCAAGCCTCACGCATATTTTGTATCTCCATCAATACAGAGTATAACCGGTCGGAACTGCTATATACCCACTTTTCAACAGCCCAGGAAGAACTGCAAAATTTCTGCTGCAATTATTCTCCGTGCAAAACGCGCATCGCAAGTCCAATTGCAACCGCAAAGCCCGGTCCTATGCCATGCAGCACGCCAGCCATAAAAGCCGGCGCCTCCGTTTTTCCGAATGGATCCGCAATGGTTACGTCCGAGGAAAGCGCTGTTTTTGCCATATCGGCGAGCCCAGGAAGAGAGGCCCCTCCTCCTGAGAGATAGACGTGGGCAACGTTTTTATTGTGCCGTTGACTAAACGTAACGAGCACGCGATTTATTTCGGAAAAAATTCGAGTAATCGTAAAAAGCAAAGCCTCTTTGATGTGCTGGTTCTCCTCGAGTGAGTAGCTTTTAGAGTCCAGGAGTCCTCGCTCACGCTTCACGCGTTCTGCCTTTTCAAAATCCCAGCTCATTGAGCGGGCGAGTGTTTCGGTCATTTGCTGGCCACCCATGGTAAGGAGGTGCGTGAGGCGCACCACACCACGCTCCACCACGTATATTTTTGTGGTAGATGCGCCAATATCGACAAATAAGAGCGGTGCGAGACCGCTCCCGATAGAAGAACGGATTGCGCTGAAGATTTCTATTTCAAAAAAACCAGGAGTGATGTTGCAAGCGTTTGCGATTTGCTGATATGAATGAACGATATCTTTGTGAATCGCCACCAGAAGCACCTCTTGCCCTTTTCCCTGCAACGGAATTTTATCCTTGGTAGTGTCATCAAACGGGCCCTTTATGCTGTCATCTTTTGGTATGACAAACCAATCAAGTGCTACTTCAGAAACCGGAATCGGTATGTACTTACGCGCTTCTATTGGAACAATTTGCTTGAGCTGCTCGTTACTCACTTTGGGTAAATCAAGTACGGTAATCAAACTCGACGAGAACGGTATAGATATGCCGCTATTTTTGGCCGTGACCGATGCCTCGCGTATAACGTCGTTCACCGCTTCAGCGATTTTTTCTGGCGGCAGTTTCACCGCCTTGCCTATGGAAATTTTTGCATACGGGCCAAGTGCAATTTCGCCATATGTTTCCAAAACTGCCGCTCCCTTGGCGAGTCGAAGCTGTACCACCTTGATGCTCGATGTGCCAATATCAATACCAATAACACTGCCACCTTTGTTGCCTCTAGAAAATGCTCCTACGATGCTTTTGAGCGAAAACGCCATGTGACAATCATATCATCCACCGCAACAGAGGCCGCTACCCGAGCTGGTCAATCTTTGCCGCCAAGATAAAATCATTTTCCGAAAGACCTGCTATGGCATGCGTCGTAAGTGTTATGCGCACTTTTCCCCACGCAAGCTCAATATCGGGGTGATGTCCCTCCGCTTCTGCAAGGGCGCCTACTTTATTTACAAACGTGAGAGCATCGGCAAAGTTTTCAAACGTATACTGCTTTGAGATAGAGGCTGCGTCTTGCGAAAGCGTCCACTCACGAACTTGCTTGAGCAGCACCTCTGCCTCTTCGCGAACAAACGGCGAAACCATTCCTTCGCACGCCACGCACTTTTTTTGAGCAAGGTCTATCATTACCTAAGCGTACCATGGCGGTATAGTAGACAGGTGAATGTCTTAAATTTTTTGCAAAACGGGCTTACAGCGCTATTCGACGCCATCATGCCGCCGAAAGCGCGAAGTGCTCGCGCAAAAGCTCGGAACCTTCGCGATATACCGCTCGAAGTAATGTCGCACGAATTGCTCGGTACGAGAGTTATTACCCTCATGGACTATAGAAAAAAAGAGGTGCAGGACCTAATTCATTCGCTCAAATACGACGCCTCGAAACATTCTGCAAAAATGGCCGCCATGCTGCTCGCGGATTATTTGCGCGAAGAAATTTCTTCAGCTCGCCTCTACTCGCAAAAACCCATTCTCCTTATACCTATTCCTCTGCACAAAACGCGCTACGCGGAACGCGGCTACAACCAAATCGAGATCGTGTTG
Source organism: Candidatus Parcubacteria bacterium (assembly GCA_043746305.1). GTDB lineage: Bacteria > Patescibacteriota > Minisyncoccia > Phycocordibacterales > UBA2100 > UBA10103. Next base: position 4,531 of record JAYTRG010000033.1, on the reverse strand, counting down.
CGCGCGCTCCCCTCAGAATTCAAAGATGGCACGCTTAGCACGCTCGCGCCAAAGGCGCTCGCGCGCATCCGCGCTACAGCACATCAAACCAAACTCCGACGAGCGGAACGCATACAAAACACAGTCGGTGCATTCTCCTGCCCCAACCCCACGCTCATTGAAAACTCACATATCTTTCTTATAGATGATGTCACCACCACCGGCGCAACCCTAAAAAGCGCCAGTGAATCCATGAAAAAAACGAGTGCACAAGTTACACTCCTTGCACTCGCTCGCGCTTAAAAAGCACCGTATACTTTGACTATGCAAAAATACTACTATTGTCTCTCTCTCTTGTTTGTTTTTGTGATACCGACAGCGATTGCGGGCGTTTTGTTACGAAATGACATTCCATGGACAGCTTTAGTGCCTTTTATTGTTCTGGTTACCATCATTGGAAGCATTTGGGACGTCTGGGCAACACGTCACGGAAGGAAAGATCGAATTTGGCTCTGGCAATTTAACCGCAGACAAACTATCGGAATACGGATTTTGGGTTTACCGATTGAAGAATACATCTTTTACGTAGCAAGTAGTGTCTACGTCATTTTCATGTGGCAAGGCTTTCAGCTCATGATTCGTAATTCTGTAGAGGCATATCTAATCGTCGGTAGTCTTGCAGTCTGGACGCTCATTTCAATTGCAGTCCCGTACCTTTTTCGTAAACGCGGAGACAAGCTCATTGGCTGATGCCAACTACGACAACTTAAACATGAGGAAATACACTATACCTACGCTATAGCGTATATTTAGTGTATACGCTCATCATTATCGACGATGTCACCACCACCGGCGCCACTCTATGGAGCGCATGCGAGCCTCTTATGGCAGCTGGCGCCAAAGTTTCGCCCATGGCACTCGCGCGGGCTTAGGCAAAAGTTTTTTAACGCTATACTTGCATAGTGAATATTACACATATACGCCTTACTTCGTTGCACCCCTATAAAAACTCTCAACTCATTGGATTTCTATCGGCCTTGGCCTGGCTCTCTTTCATTTTTGCAGCTTTCAAAGGATTTCATTTTTGGTATGTGGGATTCGTACTGTTCTTTTGGCTATCGCTGGCAGCTCTAAATTACCGTCACAAAACATCACTCTGGCTGCTCCAGAACAATTTTTTCCTGGCCGCGCGGCTGTATGTAGTGCTCTTTGCTATAGGGTTTGTTGGTGATTTTCTTGTAGGACAGTACGTGTTTCATCTCTGGATCTATCCGTATTTTCATGGGTTTTTCGATTGGGGTCAATTGTACTTAGTAGTATACCCGTTGGGTGGATTATGCATTATCGAACTATTTTTCTTTCTAAGTACACTTTTTCACGAACGACTTATCATTTCGCAGCGTACTCACGATACATCGACGCAACGTATCGACATGATTGATCATGGGCTGGTTGCTATCGTAATTCTCGGAATCATCGGGGCTTCCCTTTCCAGATATTTTGGCTTTCAACCACCCTTTCCGCATATCTTGTTAGGTGCATTTCTTATGTGGGGAGCAGTCGCAACACTGCAATTAATCCACCGATTGCAACATGCTCTGCATTGGCTTGCCATAATCCTCACAACTACTGCACTTTCCATATTTCTACACGAGGTTCCTAATACCGCCGTCTTTGAATGGCGCTATCAAAACGCGCCCATATTGAATTACAGCATGCTTGGTATTCCCGTTTGGGTCTTCCTTGGTTGGTACCTCATGGTAATCGTAGTACTCCGCGCGTGGCTGCGATTCGTATGGCGCCACAAGTAAACCATTAAAAACAGTCCGCTTCATTCACAGCTGTACGCAAAGCGGATAGCTTATGTTTTGCGTATTGCTTGTACCTTTTCCCGCTCCCCTGTCACATTGATCTCAGCATAGTGCTCCATGTAATTCTCGTACCACCCCCATGAGCCGCCCAAAAATCGCGCAAGGAGTTCACATACCAGATGCGCCGTCATGCCGTCTCGATCTTTTGCGGGCAACATTTCAGCAATATCAATACCAACTACGGAACAAACACGCCCTATATAATGCGCAAGCGCGGTTATTTCGCGTCGGGTGAGCCCGCCTGAAGTCGTCATCGCCACGCCAGGGGCATACTGTTCGTCTATAGAATCGAGATCGAGACTCACCCATGTTTTATTGCATCGTTGCGCGAGCGAGTCTATCGCTCGAACTACAGGGGATAGGCCGTTGAGCGCGATATCGAGCATGGTGAAATATGCGATGCCTTGCTCTCGAATCAATTCCAATTCCCCTTTGTCGATGTCTTTGATACCTAGGTAGAGCACGTTTTCTGGCTTTATTTTTTTGGAGAAAAGATCAGTAAGCATAGGGTGGCCGCAACCAATCGCGGAAGAGACAATCATGCCGTGCACGTTGCCCGATATGGTAGTTTCGTGGGTGGTACAGTCGGGGTGCGCATCTATATATATAAGGCCGATGTTTTCGAACACGGCCGCGCCGCCTGCAATCGGACCTATCGCCGCTGTGTGGTCTCCGCCAAGCGCGAGCACGGTATCACCCCGCCTCAGTGCTTTTTCGGTGGCGACTTTGGCGCGCGTAGCTGTCGATACTATTTCCTCCACATGTTTCATCGCCCCCGAACTCACCTCTCCCCTTGGTCTTTGGCAAAATATATTGCGCCGTTCGCGTATCTCGCGGCCAATGCCGGAAAGCATGTATTCGAGCCCGTGGTCGTAGAGGTACCGCGGTGCAGCAGCAAGCCCTCGCTCATCGCTACCGAGCTCGAGCGGTATGGAAACGATAGAGACTGGAGATCCAGCAGAATCGGTCTCGTAAAAAGAAAGCGAATTTTGTCTCATTTTTGATGGATGCATTATTGCGTACGAATATGTATGCAAAAAATGTAACACTAAAGTGCCTGGCCTATAAGTGCAGCGTGGGGAAAACCGCCCCCGCGTGCCTTATTTCTGCGCTCTGTTTTTGTCCTTCCAAATAATCGGCGCGAGATGCAATAGCTCAGGAAGCCTGTTGAGGTACGGAATGTACGGGAAGGTCACCATGATAAGCATGAAGAGTCCTAGAGACTCGGCCGCAATTTTGTCGCCATTGTCCCTATTAGGGAGATCAAAGACCGTGTTTAAAACGGCGAGTGGCAAGAACCACCACGAGCCTGGTGTGGGTTTCAGGATGTGACCAGTCTCATCTTTTGCCATCCCCCACTCATCGGTAGCAAAATTCAGCGTCCTTGCCATATCCTCAGGTGCTCCCATGTCACTAAGGAAGCGCAGCGAATAGGTATAGGGCGCAGGGTCGGCACTGTCGATAAGCGATTCATACATGCCGCTTTGTGCTGCTGGCATGAGCGCATTAATGATGGCGATGACTGGATTGATAGAAACTGGAGCAACAACCAGAGACGAAGACGCGGCTTGCGGCGGGCTTGTTGAGGCGGTCGAACTTGCGGAGTTCGCCAAGTCTCCGGTAGCTACTGGGGTGGCCGTAAACGGGTCGGAACTATTGGTAGATGTCGATATCGTATTTGTTTTTGCCGCGCTGGTGGAGTTTGGGGTGGCCGATGGTACCGCACCCGCACTTGCCGATGCAATGCCAAAGTGCGTCTCCGCTTCTGTAATGTACTGGCTCTGTGCATATGCGCTAGCATCTCGGAATGTTTGCCACGCATCAGGCGCGCCGGAGATTACTCTCAGTACTTCATACGGACTTGTCACAAAAACCTGTCGCGTATCAAAAGTGTATGGATCAATCGAATCGAGGTATGTGGCGGTTTTGGAAGTGCGGTCAAACTCTTGCATCAGCGCAGTTTCTACTGCACTTGGTTTTTGCGTAGCTAAATCGGATATACGAATAGGCGGTACATACGGAGAGTGGTATAGAAACGCCATGACAAAAATCGCGCACACAAGAGTCGCTCCGCGCACATACATAATAGTGTGGTCGGCAGATACCATGCGTACTTGTATGTCGTTGCGGTAGGGTTTTGCAATCCCATACGTGCGCTCGAGAAGATAGTGCATCACAAAGAAACCAAAAATGAGAATAGGTATGATGGCGATGTGGATCGCGTATTCCTGCAAATGACTGAGTGGGTTCACCCACCAACCCAAGTACGAGCCGTTCCAAAAGTCGGCGCCTGAGGTGGCGCGAAACTGCGAAGAAAAGTCGCCGCGGAGTCCGTAGCCAAATTCGGTGGTAATAAGGATGAGGCAAAACATGAGCGCCCCAAAGACCCATACCATGCGCCGCGGCTTTCGAAAGCCGCTCGTGGTGAACCCTACCAAGCCATGCAAAATTAAAATAGCGATAAGCGCTTGCACGCTCCAGAGATGCACGCTGCGCACATACACGCCCAAGCCACTGCCGAGCCACCACGCCTGCCCCAAAAACGCCAAGATGAATCCGGTGACGACGAGCATAGCGAGCGAGGTGAGCGCGAGAAAGCCGAGGCCATAAAATATTTTGTTGCCATACGAGGGCAGCTCGTGCATGTATATTTTATCTGCAAGTGTTTTCAGCGCGTTGGT
>JAYTRG010000032.1:0-4508 GCA_043746305.1 Candidatus Parcubacteria bacterium | reverse complement strand
GGACTGCTTGTGCAGGCAGCGGTTCCGAAATTATTGGCGGAAGTGTACTCGTTTAATAGCGAGCTCAGTGATGTGGGTGTGATCATAAACTCAGTCCGCACTGACTACTTAGGGGTGGTCATCGCAGGGATGGAAGTCACGGTTACGTTTGAGGTGGTCTATATAGATCCAAAAAAATCAAACGTTATGGTTGGCTTCAAGTACGAAGTGACCATTGTGGGCGAAGGCTCCCCCGTCATTACGGGTTGCATCGACCTCAAGTTTATACGAGGAGATACGTTCACGAAACTAATGAAGGTGTTGGCTCAAAGAGCAGCGACCTCCAGATAGATTGCGACGCGCGGGAGTTCTATCTCCCGCGCGCCTTTATTTTGCTATAATAACGCTATGAAAAAACAAATGCCCGAGAATGAGGCCGATTGGAAGAACACGCTTACACCTGAGCAGTACGCTGTTCTGCGCGAAAAGGGAACCGAAGCGCCTTTTACCGGCGAGTATGTGCATGAAAAAACAGACGGAACCTACGAGTGCGCCGCATGCGGAAACGCCCTGTTCGATTCAACGTCAAAGTTCGATTCCGGCACGGGATGGCCTTCGTTTGATAAAGCGCTTCCCGGCGCGGTTGAGCAGAACCGCGACATCTCGCACGGCATGGTCCGCACCGAGATTACCTGCGCTCGCTGTGGCTCGCACCTAGGACATATATTCGATGATGGTCCTACGGAAACGGGGAAGCGGTTTTGCATTAATTCAGTTTGTCTCGATTTAGAGGAAAATAACATATGAACGAATTTCTCAAAATGGATATATTTTTCTTCGTTACCACGGTAGCAGTTCTCGCACTCTCTGGCGTATTGTTTTTCATAGCGCTCAAGATTTTAAAAATACTGGGTCACGTGGAGCATATTATGGAGATAGCAGCTGAGGAAACAGAGAATATAAAAGACGACATTGCCGATTTGCGAGCCGACATTCGAACTCGAGGGTTTGGCATTATGTCGCTGAGCAGGTTTGTAAGCAAATATACCTCTCGGTTTAGCCATCGTTCGCGCAAGAAGAAGGGAGGGGAGTAGTGTATACTGCATGTATATGAAAAATACAAACGTAAAAATGGGCCATCCAGTCAGAAAAGCGCTAACTGTGAGCGCGCTCGTCGCGGGAGCTGCAGCGGCGGGATATTATTTTTATGGGAGTGAGGACGCAAAAAAGCATCGCAAAGTTGCCGCAAAGTGGGCTCATACCTTTAAGAAGGAGGTGTCTTCACAGGTAGCAATGGCTAAAAAAATTGATCGCGCGACAGTATCTGCTGTGGTCACAAAGGCAACGGTAGCGTTTAAAAAACAAATGCCGCACGTTGATGCAAAAGAGCTCAAAGCACTCGGCGCAGAACTTACGCAGCATTGGAGCAAGCTTGCCGCGGATGCTTCAAAGACCGCAAAAAGCACCATGAAGAGCGCAAAAAAGACCGTAAAGAAAGTAGCAAAGAGTATTCAAAAATAACTCGCTGCATTCATGCCATGTGCGTGCTAGTATCTATTGATGCTTGGCGCGCCGTTCTACGACCCTACAAAAAGCTACAAAGTTAACCTTGAGCAAGGCCCTTTTAATGATTTTGCAAACGATGATACATTGCCCGTTTTGGAGCCCCGATTCGACTTTTTGGGCATAAAACTAGCGTACCCGTTTGGCATTCCCGCAGGGCCGCTCCTCGATAGTAAATTTGTTGGAGCCGCATTCCGCAAAGGCTTTGACATTCCGGTATACAAAACGGTGCGCGCCGGTGAATTTCCCTGCCATCCGTTTCCTAATGTGCTCGCAGTGCATGTGGATGGAGATCTCACCCTCGATAAAGCAAAGATTCCGCTGATGGCGGACGCTCAGTATCGTGAGCCGTTATCCATCACCAATTCCTTTGGCGTACCCTCGCGAGATCCGTTTGTGTGGCAACCTGACGCACGCGAGGCTGTTGGTATGGCGAGAGAGGGACAGGTGATGGTGCTCTCTTTTATGGGCACCGTTCGGGAAGGGCAGACTCAGGAGGAGTTTGTGGCAGATTTCGCGAAGGCAGGAAGACTTGCCGCTGACACAGGTGCAAAAATACTCGAGGCGAATCTTTCGTGCCCTAATATAGGGAACGAGGGATTGGTTTGCTACAACCTCGACATGACTGAGCAAGTGGCGGAGGCAATACGCAATGCAATCGGTTCAATTCCGCTGATACTCAAAGTGGGCTATTACGATAGTAACGCCGACGTGGAACGTCTTGCCGAAATTTCTGTAAAATATGCGCAGGCCGTTGCTGGCATCAATACCATAGCGGCGCCTATAGTAGACGCGGAAGGCAAACAAGCGCTTCCTGGCTCGCCCTTGCGCCTCAGGAGCGGCGTTTGTGGTACGGCAATCAAATGGGCCGGTCTCGATTTTGTGCGCAAAATTGCTAGGGCGCGGACTGTAAAAGGCGCTTCGTTTGCCATCGTGGGTGGTGGTGGAGTCACAGTGCCGCAAGATTTTCGCGAATATCGCGATGCAGGCGCCGATGTGGTAATGAGCGCTACCGGCGCAATGTGGAATTCGTATTTAGCGAAAGAAATTAAGGAGGCATATCCAAACGGTTAGCCGTTTGGATTAATAAAATAGACGAATGGATAGCTTAGTGCTCAGTAAAATTAAGGAGCGGGCAGAGCTCGCAATTGCGGCACGCACGTTTCCCGGCTGCTGTATCGGCGTTTTGCAGGCCGGAGAGCGGCACATACTACCTTTTGGCAAGCTGAGTTACGAGTGGCCCTCGGTGGTCAGAAACAATTCAATCTACGATATTGCATCAATAACAAAATCTATTCCGGTTGCATCACTTGCGCTCCACTACATAGCTAAGGGTAGGCTCGCACTCGGCATCAACGTGAAGACCTATTTACCCGGATTACAGAATCATTATGGCGCAACCATCGAAGATCTGTTGCGTTATCGCGTAAAAGGGCCGCAGATGTCGAAATTGCCGCACACCACCTTTGAGGAAATTCGCACTGCTGTATTCGAGCGTGGTTTCGATGGGCCGCCGGGCGCGAGCGAGTACACCAATCTTCCTGCCTATTTGCTCGGAATCATCCTTGAGAAAGTGGGCGGACGTATTTTGCCGGCGCTTGCGAACGATACTTTTTTTGGCCCTTTACAAATGCATGATACGAGTTTTTTTGTGCACGACGCTAAACGCGTGGCACCCACGGAGGTTTTAGGGATAGGTAGGGTAAAGCGAGTGATTCGCGGTATTGTGCACGACGAGAGCGCGCGCGTCTTTGCCGAGGCACGTCGAGCCGTAGGGCATGCCGGTCTATTCTCCACCGCTCCGGATTTGCTCACGTTTCTCGAGGCGCTGCTCTCCGGAAAATTTCCGGCAGTACTCGAGGGGGCTGAGCAAGGTCTAGGATGGGCGCTTGATGAGCCGTGGAGGCACGGTAGGTATGACGCGAAGCTGTTTAGCAAAACAGGTTTTACGGGCACGCTTGTCGCGCTCGATCGCCGAAAAGACACCGCACTAGTAATTCTCAGCAACCGAACTTACCCCGAGCGCCCGCGTGACAATTCAGCGATAAATTCTTTTCGACAAGACATCACCGACATAGTATTTGGGTAATCAGGCCGTTTCGGTAACATTCGTGTTGGATAAGTGAGAGAAAAGGACATCCCCCAGGCTCGGGGATGTCCTACGTGTGACGCGCGTTGGCCGTGTCCTCCTTAGTAGGGAACCTGGCAATCATCGCATGCGCTCGGCCGGCGTTATAGCCGTCTTTGTAGGCGACACTGTGTCCTCGGGGGTCCACTTCACGGGATCCATCTTCCTCGCCTATGTTCCACCGCATCCAATTCTCCGGGTCGGCACTCGTGTTGTACGGATTTTTATAGTACAAGGCACGCCTCCTTTGTGTTGGTGGTTGCGGCCGACTACCGTTGTCGACTCCGATAACTGTAGCGTAGAGTTATTTAACTGTCACGCTCTTTGCAATGTTGCGGGGTTTGTCCACGTTGTGTCCTAGGGTGACCGCCATGTGGTAGGCAAGAAGTTGGAGTGGAATTACGGTAGTGATGGCCGAAGTTTCTCCGGTATCTGGTACATGCAGATATTCCTCAAAACTCGCGTGTCGCTCTGGGGCGAGCCCTATTACGGAAGCGCCGCGGGCCGAAACTTCGTGCACGGCGTTTAAGACGTCATTTTTTACCATATCGTTCGACATAGCCACGACCACCGGTACACCTTTTTCCATAAGTGTAATAGCATAGTGCTTCAAATCGCCCGCGGGAATGGCGTGCGCATGCCGGTATGAGCCTTCAATCATCTTCACCATGCCTTCTTTAATGATTTGCAGATTTTGCCCTTTGCCAAGGAGAAAGATATGCTCTTTTTTGGAGAGGTGTTCAGCCATTTTTGTAATGACGAGAACATACTCTTTGTCAGCAAGCATCCTTTCAATGACGCGAGCGGTTTTCTGCAAATTGCGCTTTCCTTCGGCGAG
>JAYTRG010000031.1:0-16978 GCA_043746305.1 Candidatus Parcubacteria bacterium | reverse complement strand
TATGAGTGTACCTAAATTTGGCTAAATTACAAGTATTTAGCCCTGGCGCTGCTTGTGCCGAAGATTTGTACATATAACAAAAAGATGCCCGCGTCGCTTGACAGTGCGGCAGTGTAAGCAAATTTTCTTAACAGAAGCTTTAACTTTCATATGATTTATACTCTTCGAACGATTCTCGCTCTGCCACCGTATGGGTCGAGTTGCATTTGAACGCGATCACCGACGAGAACTTTTATTCTATGCAAACGCATCTTCCCAGCAAGGTATGCGAGGATGACTTCGCCCGATTCAGTTGATTCTACGCGAAACAGCGTGTTCGGTAAAGCCTCAACCACAGTGCCTTCTGCAATGACGGGTTCTATCATATCTCTAAAGAACCTCCGACTCTTTAAGGCCGTCAATTTCGAATGAGCACCCAGCAATAAAACGCTTTAGCACCATATAAAAATAGCAATCAGAGCCAAGTATGTCAATAGATCTAATTTTGTACCGGCAATACCTCTATAAGTACGTCGTTTGGATTGGTTGGAAATGAAGTTTCCCAAAATGGTTCGATACGCGCGTGAGCAGACTCGACCCCGGGGAAGTTGCGGACTATTGCTTCGAAAGCTGAAGAGTTGCGCCCAGCAAGCGCTGTAGCGAGAGATTTAGTGTCGATAATTGCGACAAGTTTTGCGCTACCGGTCAAACTGAAGGTAATAGGGTCAGTGCCAAAAACAGCCGAGGCGCTATCAATAGTAGATACTAGATCCTTGACTGGCAACAACTGATATTGTTTCGCAGGTGAGTCTGCTGTTACAGCTTGGGCCACAGCGGCTGAAATTTGGTCTAATGGAATCACTGCAACAAGAACTCTCGCATGCTCGGTAATGTTAACTAAATCAGATGAGGTAGGGCTGGGCGAATCGGTTGTAAAACTAATTTGCGGCTTAAATGCGAAACTATTTGCTGCACTTGAAGAGGCAAACTCCATTGCCTTTTTCTGTAATTGCGCTTCAATTTTTGAGCTAGCTGCCGCCAGATCCGCATTAGAAACAGTTGGCGCGTTGCCCGAAAATCCCCTAGTTGTAGAAGCGTTGGACTGCGCATAGATACCCGCGAACATAGCGGCATTGCCCTGAAGACCGGGCAGAGTAAATTTTTGGTTAGCGCCGACGTTGTACTGAGCACCAGCCGCATCAGCAATAACCGTAATGGTTACTTGTCCAGGAGTGGTTCCTTTTTTACCGGGTACCAAAATCGCATCTGGAGCATGGAATACTAAACCTGCGGCAGTTTGGAAACGGGTCGCTTTGAGGAGTGGCACAGATTGACTTGAATAGGCGTTGTATACCGTGATAGTACCGCTTGCCTTTATATCCTGGTGAGTTATGCCCGTAGTTGCAGCAGTTTGTGAAGCAGTGAGGTCTGTTGTGTATACCTGGTAATGCAGCGTACCTGTTGCGGTAGTATTGGTGGGGTAAGCCGTAAATTGCATGGATGAGTCGAAAACGACAGGTTGCACGTGCGCAACTACACTGACAACAGTTCGTCGAAAGACATAGAGAGCAAGTAGAGACGCAAGAATAAGGGCACAGGCCACCGCTAGTCCCCAGAGCCAATTTTTAGAACGCTTTACGTCGGAGATAACCCGACCCTGCTCTGCAGGCGCCGCCTTGCGCGTGATGCTGATATTGCGAATACTTTTATCTTTGCTCGCAATCGTAAGGCTACTCTCTTCGTAACCTTCATCTTCCGCGCTTTTGTGGGAATCTTCCTGCGGCGGGGCATAGTGCTCCGGTGGAATAATATCTTGAAAGTGGTCGCGCGCCATCCTGTTAAGTATACAGTGGACACGTTATTCAACAATAATTTAGTGTGTACAAATCAAAAACCCTGTTTAATAAGCGGGACGGCAAGTGATAGGATTGTGCCAATTTCTCCCAATGTTGCATCGCCAGGTGGGTGAGGCGTTAGAGAGACGAGGAACGGCTTTGAAGTCATTGTGAACGGTGCAAAGTCAATGCGCTCCAGAAAACGTGCAAACCAATCGGAAAGCTCATCGGGCGCTATCAGCAGTATTGAAGGCGGTAGACGCTGAACAGAAGAGATTTTTGATAACGATTCTCCGTACTTTCTTGCGAGATCAGACTCGATGCTAATGAGGGATGATTCGCTCGACGAGATTCCCTCATCAGTTTGTTTTCCTCTTACGGATAATCGCAAGTCTTCAAAGGAGGTTTGGGCCGATCGATTTGGGAATGCAAGTTCTGCAATGTGTCGAACGCCGACGGGTACATAGCCACACGTGGTAGGGATTCCTTCGTGCATGGCTACAAATTCAGTGACATCACCAGACAGAAACACGATAAGGCTATTCTCTGCGCGGGAATCTCCCAAAGTCTTAGCGACTTGCGTAAGAGCAAGCGCATCTGAGCGCATCACGATTTGGGAATGTGGAAGGATAGTCTGAAAAGCCGAAAGAAAAATTTCGTGCAATGAATGTTCCATTATGGTAACGAGTCCAGTCAGCTCAACAGTAGTAGCATACTTACCCTCAGCTCTCGAAGTCACGTAACCGTTTAGATTAACCCGCAGCATAGTGACACTTAAAAAGGTATCTTTTTGATTTAAATTTCCAAGCGCATCTCGTGCCACCAAGTCGAGTACGGCATCAGTAATTTTAGTTGGTACTTGGAATGTTTTTGTAGATTGTACAGTAAACGACTCGACGAGCGGTGCCTGTAGGAGAAGGAGCACTTTGCCTACATGATGGCCGCTTGTCTGCTGATACGACCTGATGAGCGACTCACCGTTTTCTATAATAAGTTGCTTAAGTGAATTTGCGGTCTGTTCTATCGATCGCGACTGGAGCGCAAGTTCGGCATGTTTTGTATATTCAGATGTAATCTCCGTTTCATTTTTCATAACAAAAAGCGACACGCCGAGCGAGCCTGCGCTCACGATTAACGTTGCTCCCATGCTATTTTTTTTTCTTTCAAACATTTGCTCAGTATATCGTCAGTTTAGAGTTGAAAATTATAATGCGCGCCCGTCCTGTGTATTACGCACTCAGAGTCGCCTTTATTCTACGGATACCTTGCGCCACCGCCTCCTCTTTTTGAATTTTAAAATGCCATAATCGCTCTGGTCCTTTCAGCTCAGCAGTGTTTTGCACATGTGGGCCGCCGCAAAACTCAAGTGAGAATGATTTATCCATAAACGGATGTTCCGCCGTTGCGTTTTTTGGACCCATTGAATACACCGATACCCTGTCTGGGTACTTTGCGCCAAATTCTTTCTCTGCACCAAGCTTCTCAGCATCTTCTCGCGGCATCTCGTTGCGGAACACCGGTAGCGCACTGTTGATTTTCTCGTTTACGAGCGCCTCAATAGTTGCAAGCTGCTCTTTTGAGACTTTTTCACTGTGAGAAAAGTCAATACGGAGTCGCTCTTGCGTTATGTTTGAGCCGCGCTGGTGGACCTGCTCGCCCAATACCTTGCGAAGTGCCGCGAGCAGTAGGTGATGCGCTGTATGCAATCGTACCGTGGCTTCTTGATGGTCGGCTAAACCTCCCTTAAATTTTTGTTCGGCACCTACTCGACTCATAGCCTGATGCTCTTTCATGAGACGCTTAAACTCCTTTTCATCTACATCGACGCCTCGCTCGACGGCCAATTCCATAGTCATCTCATATGGAAACCCGTAGGTGGTAAACAACGTGTATGCTTCTTGTCCGGTAATAGATCGTTCGCTGGACATTTTTTCGAACTCTTTCATCCCCTTTTCTAGTGCGTGTGCGAAAAGTTTTTCCTCCTGCCAGATTTCGTTGGTTATATGCTGAAACGCGTCGTCTCCCGCAAGTTCAGGGTACGCGTGTTTATATTTTTCTATAATAATCGATGCACAGCGATTTAATATACTCTCGCTTCCCTCATCTTGCGGTAGTTCAAGCATCATTGCGTGCTGAGCGGCACGACGAAGGAGGCGTCTGAGTACATAACCTCTATCCGTGTTGCTGGGTCGAACACCATCTCCAAGAATCATGGTGGCCGCGCGCATATGATCGGCTACTACGCGAAAGCTGCGCTGATACCTGCTATCGGTATATTGTTTGCCGCTCCAGCGCTCCAAAAGGTGCATGATTTCATCAAATACGTCGATACGGAACACGTCAGACACACCTGCTGCTGCTGCTGCCATGCGCTCCAAACCGCCGCCAAAGTCGACGTTTGCTTTAGGTAAGAGTGCAAAACTGCCATCAGGCTGCTTAATGTATTGCATGAAAACCGAATTCGCGATTTCGAGGAAACGGCCGCAATCACAATTGGGGTGACACTCGGCGCCGTACTTTGCATCGTGGGGCGTACCGAAATCATAAAACACCTCGCTATCTGGTCCGCCTGGCTCCCCTGCTGGCATATTTTCAGGCGGACCAGAACGGCTCCACCAGTTTTTTTTTGCATTGTAATAAAAAATACGAGCGCTCCCCATTCCCAGACGGTACCCATCGGCCTCCGAGCCTATCGCCCGCTCTGTGGCATCAAAGCCTTTCTCTGCAAATAAATCTTTCCAAATGCCAGCCGATTCCGTGTCGCGCGGAATGTTGTTCGAATCATCGCCAATAAAAACTGTTACATACAGATTACTCGGATCTATGCCTATTTCAGCGGTAAGAAATTCAAACAACCATGGCAGCTGTTCTTTCTTAAAGTAGTCGCCAAGGGACCAATTGCCGAGCATTTCGAAAAAGGTGGTGTGACGATTATCCCCCACTTCCTCTATATCTTCGGCACGAAGGCTTTTTTGACTGTCCACCAGACGCGTGCCCTTGGGATGTTTTTGGCCCAGGAGATACGGTAAAATGGGTTGCATACCGCTGCCGGTAAAGAGAGTGGTGGGATCGTTTAACGGCACGATAGAGGCTGAAGGAATAATTGAGTGCCCATGCTTTTCAAAAAATTCCAGATACTTAGTCCGAATTTCATTGATGTTCATTCCGGCATTTTATATTGCTTTTTGACTTACGGCTATAGACGGTGAATACGTACGTTGTAAATCTGCCGTTTGCGACAGGGGTGCTAAGAGAGTAGGATGCCGCAATGGAATACAGGCAGCACGAGCTAAAAAATGGATTACGGATAGTGCTTGTGCCCATGAACGGCACCGCTACCGCGACAGCCGTGATCATGACTGGGACAGGTTCTCGATTCGAGAACGAGGCAGAGAACGGGTTGGCCCACTTTCTCGAGCACATGTTTTTTAAAGGCACCAAAAAACGTCCAACCGCACAGGACATTAGCCGCGAGCTCGATACGCTGGGTAGTTCATACAATGCGTATACTGCAAAAGACCGTACCGCATATCATGCGAAGGTGGCTTCGGAATATCTCGACACTGCGCTCGACGTACTGTTCGATTTATTTCTCAATGCGACACTGGCGCCAAAAGAAATTCGCAAAGAGCAAGGCGCCGTCATTCAGGAGATAGACATGTACGAAGATATGCCGATGCGCACCATCGACACCGTCTTTGATGCTCTGCTTTATGGAAACAACCATCCACTAGGCCGCACTATACTGGGCCCAAAAGAGAATATTCGCGCGTTTACTCGGAGAGACTTTCAGCGTTACCTTGCTCGCAACTACAGCGTGGTAAACACGGTAATCGCTATCGCTGGCGCGTTTTCGGAAAAGAAAGTGCTCGGCAAAATTACGCGTGACTTCGGATCGCTTCCAAAGTCACCGAAACCTTTATGCAGTATGTGGACAGGGAGCCAAGATGCGCCTCGCGTGCATATAAAAATAAAGCAAACCGACCAAACACAGCTCATGCTTGGCGTGTCAGCGTATCCATATTTACACAAAGATGAGTACGCTCTCGCTGTACTTACTACGCTCCTGGGAGGAGGCATGTCGAGCCGCCTGTTCTCCGAGGTGCGCGAAAAGCGAGGTCTTGCATATTCCATTTACGCATCCATTGACAAATATACCGACACCGGAAATTTTACGGTGCAGGCAGGCGTCGAGCATGAAAAATTACCAAAAGCACTGAGCACAATTCTCTCAGAACTAAAAAAACTAAAGCACGCTAAAGTTTCTGCAGAAGAGCTGCATCGCACCAAATCGTATATGAAAGGCACGCTTGCGCTCTCGCTTGAAACAAGTGACGCAATCGCAGAAAATGCTGCTACTGCGCTCACCACAATAGGCCGCATCAGGCCTCTTATGGAGCGCCTCGCAGACATCGACGCTGTCTCGGCGAGAGACATACAACGCGTCGCGCAAGACATATTCAAACCGGAACGACTCAACCTTGCCATTCTTGGGCCGCACGCTGGCGCAGAAAACAAATTTTTGCCGCTGCTTACACTGTAAGCACCTGCTTCGTTTTCGAGCACTCTACAGCGCGCCCTCGCGCTTTAGAAGCGCCTGTTTGCTCCCTGTTCCTCCCCTGTTATAGCCACCTAAACTGCCGTCGCTTTTGATAATACGGTGACATGGGATGCTGTCATCAAAATTTGTTCTCATAATTGCGCCTACTGCGCGCGCAGCATTCGAGTTCCCTGCTTTTGTTGCGACTTCTTTATAAGTCATTGACTTTCCTTTTGGTATGGCGCGTACGACATTTCGCACGTTTTCGGCAAATGTGGTCATAGTCCTAAGGTACCTGTCACTGCGCCCTCTTTGTGCAGCGCGGTCTGTGCCCGTAATTTTTTGCCAACGCTTTCACGATAACGACAAAAGTCACAATCTTCTGCCGCAGCCGGAATAATTTCTCCAGTAAGGCATATTTTTATGTCGCTGAGAGTAGGTTCTACCCACGATGCATCTCCTACATACGGAACGAGCGTCAATTCGAATTCGAGTTTACCGTCAAAGGCCTCTCTGTCTTTGGTGGCATTGGCATATACAAAATAACCCGTATTCGATACTTGAAATCCGCTTTGACGAAACAGCCACTGATAGATTTCCATTTGCCGTTTATAGCCAATATGCCAATCTTGATCGAGTGCCTCTATGCGCGCGTCTTTGCTGGTCGATTTATAATCCACAATCATGAGTTCGCCGCCTGGCGCTACCCACACGTCGTCGATAGCACCTGATACAAGGAAGCCGGTTTCCGGATGCATGTATTCGATGCCTTTAAAATTTTCCCGCCATGTATCGATGTTTGCATGCGCAAAGGGAATGGCGTCGAGTCCGTATGCTTTCATCAGCGGGTGGGCCGATTTGCCTACGCGATGAATATCAAATTCTTTTTTGAGCAGCGCATCAACGGCGCTGTTCAAATTAAATGGGAACCCTGGAGGTCTCCCTGTTCCGAGTTTATTGTCTATATAAAAGCATCGCGGACACTCAAGAAAAAGACTTATTTTTGATCGAGAAAGACGAAAGCGCGACCCACCATAATTCCAATTGGGATTGCGGTCGGGTTTATAGTATTGACTCATTAAGCGAGTATATCAGAGGGCGGCGGGCCATGATGCTCAATAACTTGAAACCAATGCTTAAACTTATCTTCGATCCACCACATTCCCACAAACATAATGAGAGAAAGAACAACGGTAAATACTGCAACGGCATACAAATTGAAACCTACAGCAACGCCAATGGCCGCGGCAATCCAAAGACCCGCTGCGGTAGTCACTCCATGCAGTGCATCCTGCTTAAATATGATAAGTCCGCCGCCGATAAATCCGATACCTGTCACAATCGCGGCTGCTATATATGTAGGTTGGAAATCTACCACGCCAACATACGCCATATTGACGTAGTTGTTTACGATAATGAAAAGACAAGCGCCGAGGCTTACTAATCCAAATGTGCGCGTTCCTGCCGCTTGGTGGCCAAGTACGGCGCGCTCTGTCCCTAAAATGGCTCCAAGGAGCATTGCTAACAAGAGCTTCGCGTACATGACGCTTGTCGGGTCTATAAACTGTGCTGCCGCATGCATACTACTCAATGCCCATACTGTATCGTTTGAAAAACTTCCTGCAAGGTGTTCATATACCGCATAACTGTCGGGCCTCCTCGATTATCTTGGGAATTGTCGACGGCTTAATGCCAAATTCTTGGAGAACATGTGGGGTTTGGATGCTTTTACAAAGCACTACTTTTTTATCAAGCATGCGACGCTTTTCGCTTTCGGAGAGCGTCGTAAGCGCCGTGAGCGGATGCACCTTACCCTCTTCAATCAGATGTTGCAATCCGCCGCCCTTGGGGTAATCCCACGCCACCATGGTGAGATTGGCGCAACGTCCAAAATTTATAGCATTGCGAGTAAAATGAGTGTTGGTAACAAGCCAACCCTCATCCACCTTGGACGCCAAATCAGGCGCGCGAGAAAGGTCCTGGTACCTCGCATGCACGTAGAGCGCGTCTTTTATATCCGTTTTGCCGCCTGGGTCGTTATGAAATTTGGCCTCGATGCCCACGCGCTTGCCTTGTTTTTCTGCAAGCACATCAACCTCGTGCGCAGCGCATCGGCCTTGCAGCATGATGTCGGTTCTTGTACTCCATCCATGAGCACGCAATACCTCGGCAAAAAACAACTCAAAGGGGAATCCTGATGGACCGAGCGCAAAAACGGCTCGCTTCATGGAATAACGCGCCGCTACCGGCGTGCTCTCTCCTTGCCGCAAGAGTTCAAAAGCGTGGCGGTATATTTCCTCTGTCATCATGCTATCGTGAAGCTCCCGCATTACATGCGAGACAATCTGCGCCCTCATTGTAGAAGAAGCTCCTGCGTGCTCTAAAGACTGTTCCAGCTTCTCTGGTTTAAAAAGCTCGCGCTCGCCGTCGGCCTTGGTAATGAGAACTGATTGCATCTCACCATTCTACAGCTACTTTAGAATAACGCCGCCGCCTACTACTGTGTTTTTGTCATAGAGCACAAGCGACTGGCCGGGAGGCGCAATGTGCGGTGTTACAAATCGCACGAGGCATCGACCATCCTCTAGCTTCTCCAAAGAAACCGGTGCCGCACGTTCGCGATACCGAGTCTGTGCCGCAAGCACCTCTCCGTTTTTTGGAGGTGTACTCACCCAGGTAAGCGAGCCCACCTTACAAATTTCTTTTGCGGCGTCCATTCTCTGAGGTGACACCGTAATCGTGTTTGTCTCCACGTGTATTCCTACGACATACTGGGGACCGCCCTCGACTGAACTCGAGATTGAAAAGCCATGTCTTTGGCCAAGCGTAAAAAAAGCCGCCCCCTCATGTTCGCCTATCGTCTCGCCATTTATGTTGTGCACCGCACCTCGAGGTATGTCGATATATCGGCGCAAAAAATCTGGCATAGAAACATCTCCAATGAAACACACACCTTGGCTATCATGTTTTTGCGCCACGGGAAGTCCAAGAGCTTTTGCCAATGTGCGCACCTCGCTCTTTTCAAGTTCGCCAACTGGAAATGCCGTTTGCTCCAGATCGCTTTCGGTCAATCTATACAAAAAATAGGATTGATCTTTTTGCGAGTCTATGCCCCGCAGCAATTGATACCTGTGTCCACTGTTTGCAATACGAGCATAATGGCCCGTTGCTATCTTGTCGGCTCCTTGGCTTTTTGCCCAAGAAAAAAAACTACCAAATTTGATAGCCCGATTGCAAAGCACATCAGGGTTTGGCGTAATGCCGTTGCGATAATCAACAATCATAGCGTCTACTACCTCGCGCTTATATTCCTCAGAGAAGTCAACTTCTCGATATGGAATCGAGAGAGCCGCGCACACGCGCATCGCATCGAGTCTGTCCTCGCGCCACGTACACTCGATAAACTCAGGTCGGTAGATGCGTATAAACACTCCTGTTACCTCATGTCCTTGCTGTCGTAAAAGCGCCGCCGATACGGCTGAGTCCACGCCCCCAGAAAGTGCTACGTATACGTTCATAGGTATCGAATAGCAGCTTCTGCGCAAGTACGCAAGTTTCGGTACTCATTTACCAAGGTATAAACGCTCGTTGGCCAGTTGCTGAGCATAGGTTTTTGCGTAGTGCGTAACTCCGTTGGAGTCGGCCAAATAATATAAATATCCTTGGTCGATGGGCTCTAGTGCTGCGTCTATGGAATCGAAGGATGGCGAGCCTATCGGGGTGGGCGGCAAGCCTTTGTGTACGTAGGTGTTGTAAGGCGAGCTGCTCTTCAAGTCTGCGATCGTAAGCTGAAAACTGCCCTTTCCAATCGTGTAAAGAAACGTTGCATCGGTCTGAAGCAACATGCCAATTTTGAGACGTCTCCACAGCACACCGGCAATCATATGGCGATCATGGGAGTCCCATGCCTCGCGCTCCACTATCGAGGCCATGGTGATTATATCGGCAAGCGAATGCGAGGAGGAGGCAATTTCTGGCGTAACCGATGCGATACGGGAATCAAAATTGCTCCGCATAGCGGATATGACGCTGTCGGCGGTTGCATTAGGCAAAAAGAAATAGGTGTCGGGAAACAAGTACCCTTCTTGCGGTTTCGCCTTTGATAAAAAGTCGTCTTTATTGAAACGCTGGAGCGGCATAAAAATATCAGCCATTTGCGCCGTGGTCGCGCCGTCGGGTATTCTGAATCGAGCTGGCTCCAGGCCGTAGGAGCCGTGAGAGACCCGCTGCGCTATCTCAAAAACGTTGAGCGGCTCTTTAAAGATATAATCGCCCGCATGCAGCGCCTTATCTTCATGAAGCATCCGTACGACCATACCAAAAGCGAATGCCGATTGAATTACATGATCACTCTCCAACGTGCTCGCGATGGTCGCAAGAGATTGTCCGCTCGGAATACTTACCAATTCTCCGCTAGGAAACGTGCTCGGCGGCCGTATACCGTACCAGTAAGAGAACAGTGCGGCAGTCCCAATAATAAGTACCGCAATAATCGTACGGCGATTAGTATGCTTGCGCCACAATACACCAACTTGCACAAAACGAATCTGTGCCGCCTCAAACAACACTTCGAGCCGCTGAGAGAATTTTAAGGGTTCATCAGACATGCAAACTACTTTGGAAGATTTGAGGGTGGTTCAGCTTTCTTAGCTGGCAAACGCTCAATACCAGGCGCTGCCACAGTACTGGATACCGGATGCCACAGAGTCGCAATCTCCTCGCTGGAAAGTATCATAGGTGCTTCGTAAGTTCGCCATGGAGAATGGAAGAAAAGCCTACGACGATACGCGTCTAAAAAACGAGTTGCTGCCAAATTCCAGCGAATATTTTTAAAATCCTGCCACGGGTAGTCGAACGGCGGGTGCCAGCGACGCGGACGAAGCCATGTAGAAAAATTTGGCCAACCCATGGGACGCCACATAAAGCGCATGCCGTTGTAGTAGTGGCTCGTCACTTCCTTGGTGGACACAACCCACCCGCGAATACCTACTTCATACAAATATTTACCCATATTGCGTTCCATGCTTTCGATTAGTTCTTGGTGCCTCGCACTTGAGGCACCGCGCGAGTTGGATGTCAGACTGCGCTCAAGCGTATCTTCCTTAGTTGGTCGCAAAACAGATTCCTTTCGAACCGCGTTGACTTCTTCAAGTGCTTTTTTGAGATGAACACTTTTATCATTTGCGCCAAAAAAGACGTGCGTAGAGGGTCTCCCTGCCTCTCGAACAACAATTTGTGCCCACACTTGATCCTCTGGGCGAATCGAAGAGAAAAATTCAAGCGGCTCCGCAAGAGGTTCAATTTTGTACTCTTCTTTTGGATCTTTATCCTGCTCAAAATCAATATATGTTTTTATCGGGTACGGATTCAGTTCTATTGAACCATTCCCCGGCGAGGTGCCGTCGATATGTTTTTCACGAAAAGTTTCTTTTCTCCATTCTGTAACATAACAATCGTGAATGTTTGGATCAAAGCGAAATTTAGCTGCGTAGTCTTCTACCTCGATAAGCTCGACTTCTGGATAGTAAGAATAAATTGAGCTTTCAACGAGCGGGCGGAATGTGCGCCACGTCCAAATATAAAAATGCACTTCACCACCAAACGAAGCAATTTCAAACGACCAGAACGGACGCACTCCGCCTTGCCATCCTCGATTAAGAAACATTGTTTCGCCCGATGAGAGATTCATGGGGATAAGCGCCAGCTCCATGGCACGCGGCGATTTGAATACTTCTTTAGGCATTTTTACCTCCAAAAGTATCGGATCGCGGCCTGCAAGGTAGAATGATTGCACGTACCAAATCCACGCAGCAAGTGCGGCGTAGTACATAAGAAACGGTAGGTATATGGGAGCAAGTCCTATCGTCCACTCCACTGCAAAAAGCGGAAGATTACCGATTTGAAGCGAGAGTACCCAGAGCAACCCAATATAAAATATCCACAATATAAGACCGCGGGAAACTCCCCACTCGCCCCAATATTCGAGAAATTCCTCGAGTTCAAAAGGGTTGAAGCCTATTAAATCGATACTGCCGAATGTAAATGTATCTTGAACGCGCTTCCCAAGATCTTTTCCCCACTCATTGTCGTGCCCATGCGCCATCCTGAAATTATACAGCAACACTCATTAGTTTTGTGAGAAAAAATACAAACCCGTGAATTAGCTATTTTGAGAGCGCGTATTTGCCGTCGGCTTGGCGAATAAACATATCGCTTTGCAAATTTACCGCGATCGTTGCGTCTTTTACGTATCGTTCGCGCTTTACTCTGTCGACGATCTCTCCGCGTGTGAGCGGCCCTTCATTTTGAAGAATATTTTTTATAACTTCTCGAACGACGCCGGGCTCATACCCCCATTCCTTGAGCGCGTAGAGGCCGCGGCCGACGAGCACGAAGCGGTCATCTTTAATCAATTCATTATGGGTTGTAGCAGGGTGCGTTTTGCGTCCAAACAGGCGCTCGATACCCTTCGCGACTTCTGTGAAGTGCATAGGAGATCCATGGCGCTTAAGTGTGAGGTAGGCAAAATCGCGCGTATTTTTTATACGAACGTGAGGACTCTCCACCCTACCCCACTCTCCGAGCGGGTTCTTGCCTACGCGCTTGCTTATTTGTAGCCACCTGGCAAGCACCTCGGCAGGCTTGTTCTTCACTCCTTCGTCTCGCAAATGACGGGCAAATTCTTGCACAAAATCTTCTTCTGATACAAGTTTGTTTCCCTCAAGCGACTCATACAGCTTAGAGAGCGATCGCTCTACAGCATCAGCAAGTTGTGAGTCGGTGTGCCAGCGCGTTCGAAAATCGGCATTCTCGCGACGATCGTCAAAGACGTGCCCTACAGTAAGAAGAAACAAGAGGTGATTCCGCTCGGCTTCACTTTTGGAGAGTTCATTGAGCGCGACATGCTCAGCTACCAAACCGCCCAACTGATGAAGCACTCTTTTAAGCTCCTCAAGGTGTTGAGCGTGGCTTTCGTATGAGTTACTTTCACGAACGCTCATGAGGCCATGATTTTCAATTTGACGAATTCGCTCGCGGGTAATGCCGTATTCTTTACCGATAGCGTCGAGCGTACGGCTCTCACCCTTTCCAGCGAGACCAAAACGATCCGACAGAACCCGACGCGAGCGCTCTGGCAAGTCCGCAAGTAAGTCCTTAGTGATATTTTTTACTGAAAATGAAAGCATAGTGGGAGGGCTTTTTGTTTAGAAACCTGATTGGTGAACTTTGTTATACTAAAAATTGATATATATGTCAAATAGAACTTTTCCCCAAGTTAGGCACAGTTCTACAGTGTTCGCATTGTCCACTTTGGCCAAGAAGGATGTAAAATGATTTCATGACAGGGCGAAATCTTCGATTACCTCCGCAGGACACAGAAATGGAAAAAGCCCTCCTCGGGGCTCTTATGCTCTCCCCAAACGCCATGTATGAAGTGGCCGATATTATCGGTACCGATTCATTTTATGCAGGATCGCACCGTACTATTTTTGACGCTATGCTCGTATTGCATGAAAAAGGTGAGCCGGTAGACGTAGCCACCGTGTCCTCAAAGCTTAAAGAGCGGAAGGTGCTCACCGAGGTAGGCGGCCAAACATTTCTCGCTGATTTAGTGCAAATTGCGGGTACTCCAGGCAGCGCGCGCCACTACGCACGCGTCGTCCAAAACAAGTTCGTGCTCCGTTCCCTTATCGATGCGGCATCTAAAATTGGCGATCTTGGCTTCCAAGAAGATCGTGATGTTGAACAGCTTCTTGATGAGGCTCAGTCCGCAATTTTTCATGTGTCGCAAGCTCCGTCACTGCGTTCATTTTCGGCAATTAAAGACGAACTTACAGAAGCATGGGAACGGCTCGAGCATCTTCAAAAGCATGAAAATGCCATGCGCGGAATTCCAACTGGTTTTACCGCACTAGACAACATTCTCTCTGGTCTTCAAAAATCAGATCTCATCATTCTTGCAGCGAGGCCTTCTATGGGTAAGACTGCGCTTGCTCTCGACATTGCTCGGCAAACGGCGACGAAGCATGGGACAGCAGTCGGTATATTTAGCTTAGAGATGAGTACCCAACAACTCGTAGATCGAATGCTTGCGGCTCAGGCGGGCGTCAACTCTTGGCGTCTTAGGACCGGCAAAATAAAAGATGATGAAGATTTTGACCGGTTGCAGCAAGCTCTCGCCGATTTATCTGAAGCTCCTATTTATATAGACGACAAAGCAACGAGCTCAGTATTAGCTATGCGCTCAGTCGCACGGCGCCTTAAAATGGAAAAAGATCTCAAACTCATTATCGTCGACTATCTGCAGCTCATTACCCCGACCGAAAGCCGAGGCTCTGAAAGCATGGTGCAGCAAGTTACCGAGATTTCCCGTTCGCTTAAGGCAATGGCTCGTGAACTTGAGGTACCGGTTCTTGCACTGTCGCAACTTTCGCGCGCCGTAGAACAACGCGGCGGACGGCCGCGGCTATCAGATTTGCGCGACTCCGGCTCAATCGAACAAGATGCGGACGTTGTCATGTTCATTCACCGCGAGGACATGATGGGTAACCGCGCTAATAACGAAAAAACGGGTATCGCTGAAATTTTAGTTGAAAAACATCGCAATGGCCCCATTGGCAAAATAGAGCTTAAATTCGACGAGGAACGAACTACATTCAAACCGCTCGAAAAAAATGACTTTGGCGACTTTGTTCAAGTTGCGAGCATTGAGGGCGAATCGGAGGTGGCGTTCTAGTCTTTTTGTATATTTACCATTAATTAAGGTACGATTTCGCTATGGACTCGATTCGCAGACTCACTTCCCTCTTCGGGCATTTTCCCGGTATCGGACCACGGCAAGCACAGCGCTTCGTCCAGTACCTGCTAAACACCTCGCCTACAGTACGCAGAGAGTTGGCAGATGCGATTCGCTCACTTGGCGGTTCCGTGCAAAATTGTGATTCGTGCTGGCGCTTTTTTTCTGGTACTCAGAATTTGTGCGAAATCTGTTTAAATTCTCGCCGCGATGACTCAAAATTGGCTGTGGTTGCCTCCGATGCGGATTCGGAAGCGCTTGAGCGAAGCGGCACATACACAGGCAAATATTTCGTGCTTGGCGGCACTATTTCACTGGCGTCCGAAAAAACAGACGGACTTCGCATCAAGCCTCTTCTAGAGTCTCTCCAAATTCGCATACAAAAAGGTCTGGATGAAATTATCTTGGCCTTTCCAGCAAACCCCGAGGGCGACGCTACCGCGGAGAGGCTCCGCAGTGAATTAACTACCGCAAGTCCATTTCTTACCATTACCTCCCTTGGGCGTGGTCTCTCGACTGGTAGCGAGCTTGAATACGCTGATCCCGATACGCTTAAAAGCGCGCTGGAGTCTAGGCGGTAAATCCCAGATATACTTACGGCAACGCGATAATTTTTACTTTCGCGATAGTTTGACGGTGACCTTTCTTCTTGAAATAGCGACTCTTTTGGCGATACCGGATAACAGTAATCTTTTTTGCCTTTGCTTGCCTTATGAGCTGCGCCGTAACGCTAGCGCCAGAGATGGTGGGCACTCCTACTTGAGTGACTTTTCCATCATCTATTAGCAAAATTGCATCAAAAACAACCTTGCCATCAGCATCTGCTGTAACTTTTTCTATATCGATTACACTGCCGTTTGAAACAACGTACTGCTTACCCCCCGTCTCTATCACTGCAATCTTTGCCATAGTCGGGAAAATATACCCTGTTTATTCATCAAAGGCAAGCTGTGGCTTTTCTAACAGCTCCGGCTCGACGCCTACTTTTTCGTCGCTAATTCTATACACATCTTTGTCAATTTTTGCGAGTTCCTTATGACCGGCGTTGTAGTGCGACACCACTGTTCCCAAAGCCGAACCAAGCTTAAGGTAAAACGTATTGGTAGTCTCTATGTGCTTCACAAGCTCCCCCACCCTCTTTTGTATCTCGACAGCACGCTGCTCAATTTTGAGCGCGCGCAGACCCTGCATAACGGTTTGGAGATAGGCAAGGAACGAGGTGGGAGAAACGATTATGACTTTATACTTACTTGCAGCTCGCTGGATGAGATCCTCATCATCGCCACTACCTACCTGATTTGTAAGCAAATCATAATAAATTGCTTCGGATGGAATGAACATGAATGCAAAGTCCATGGTATCTTCCTCTGGTCGTATGTACTTGGCGGTTTCCTGTATACGGAGTTTCAGATCGTTCACAAATGCTTTTTCGAAAGCTGGTTTTTCTGCTTCAGATGCATGTATCAGACGATTGTAATTGTCCAGCGAAAATTTCGAGTCTACTGGTACAAGTTTTTTATCTACCACGACAACAGCGTCGACTATCTCCCCATTCTTAAATGCGTACTGAATGCGGTAATCTTGCGGACTCATCACATTTTTGAGCACCGTCTCAAGGTAATACTCGCCCAAAATACCTCGCTGCTTCGGATTTTTCAATATGTCCTGCAAATTTTGGAGCTGCTCGGCAAACTTACCGGTTTGACGGCCTATTTCCTTCACCGAAGTTACCTCCTGAGTGATTTCTTTTATTAACCGGTTTGACTCGGTAACTTGCTTATCCGCACTTTCTTGCATTTCGCGAGACGATTCGGTAATCCGATCGTC
>JAYTRG010000030.1:0-9269 GCA_043746305.1 Candidatus Parcubacteria bacterium | reverse complement strand
CCGCGTCACCTGGGACGGTTGGGGCTACGATTACGACTTTGCGCCCGGTTCGCTTCTTGTAGAGGAAGCGGGCGGTATGGTGGCAAACATAGGAGAAAGTACTTACAGCTACCGCAATCTAAATTTTTTGGCCTGCAACAAAGCAGTGTATCAAGATCTTACCGAAGGCCCTGCTGCCCTTTTCCCAAAAAAGTAACGATACATCTGTAGCACCTTAGTAGCTCCGTAGCTGCTTTGCGCGCTCGTGAAAACGAATTCTTTCAAGAGCTTTTGCCTCAATTTGGCGGATGCGCTCGCGGGTGACGCCAAACTCGCGTCCCACCTCCTCAAGCGTAAAGCAGATGCCTTCGTTGGTAAGGCCATTGCGCATTTCGAGAATTTTTCGCTCTTTTGGGGAAAGCTCTTCGAGAATTTCCATCATTTGCTCTCCAAGGATACGGCGTGATGCGTCCTGGTCAGGCGACGCGATGGTCTCGTCAGCAATGAAACTGCCGAGCGTACTACGTTCGTCGTCGTCTTCGCCGATAGGGCTCTCGAGCGAAACGGTGTCTTGGTTGATTTTTTGGATGGTATAAATCTTTTCCACATCGAGTCCCATCTCGGCGGCAATTTCCTCTGCAAGCGGGTCGCGACCGAGGTGTTGGCTGAGCTCGCGCACTTTTTGCTTGTACTTGGCAATAGTTTCCACCATGTGCACAGGAATTCGGATGGTGCGGCTCTGGTCGGCGAGCGCGCGCGTAATGGCTTGGCGAATCCACCAGGTCGCGTAGGTGGAAAACTTATAACCCTTGGTGTAATCAAATTTGTCGACTGCTTTAAACAAACCGAGATTCCCTTCTTGAATGAGGTCGAGGAGCGTAAGGTCAGGTGAGCGATTGGCGTATTTTTTTGCGATAGAAACAACGAGGCGCAGGTTTGAGCGAGCAAGAATTCCGCGCGCTTCTTCGTCGCCCTCCACAATTCGTTTTGCCAGCGACTTTTCCTGATCGCCATTCAAAAGTGAGTACTGACCGATTTCGCGCAAATACATTTGTACCGAGTCGTAACCAGCGTCCGCGCGACGATGCTGCAACTTTTTTTTCTCTAAGAGATTGTCTGCCGAGTGGTCGTCGAGCATGCCGCCGCTCTCCAAGACGTCGATTCCGGCTGCGCTAAAGCGTTCATACATTTCCTCAAGCAACACTACGTTTTCCTCAATGGTGGGAAACTCACGAAGAATCTCGTCGTGCGTCACATACCCGCGCTCGCGACCAAGACGGATAAGTGCTTCCACTTTGTTTTGATATTTTGCGCGTCCGGCCTCGCCGTCTCGTACACGTGAGTCCGGCAAAGGTTTAGTGGAACCTTTCTTGCCTACTGGAACAACAAGCAGGGTACCATTCGCTACTCCTGCGCGGTTCGCTCTCGCGGTAACCGTTTTCGCAGCACCGCGAACAGTCTTTCGCGATTGAGGGCGGGCGGTTTTCGCCTTACCGTCCTTGTTCGTCTTTTTGTTTTTTATGTTTTTTTTCTTTGCCATACTCTATTTATACAAAACAGCAACACCCCTCCTAATAAGAGGGTCAAGCTTTTATGATGACTTCAATTAGAAATCATCAAAAGCAACACAAAGTTCGTAGCTATTCTACCTTTTTTCGTGCATCTTGGCAAGCGCCTCTGTGTATAGCTTAACTTTCACCTCAAGCTGCTCTTCAGCCTCTGCCGAAAGGGTTGTATCACGCCCAGAGAGCGCCCTCGTTGCCTCTGAGAGCAACGTCTTTAAGCGCGATTCTTTAAGAATGCGGAGAAGTTCGTCGGCATCGCGCTTAAGCGTAGCGTTCATAATTAGCACACGCTCAGCGGAAAACCTCAGTTGCTCCTTTTCGGCTTCCGGTAGATGCTCAAGCATATGGAGCTCTTCGGTTCCTATCGCCTCGGACAAAGCGGCGTAAAAGGCATCCGTATCGATTGTGGGCTTCTCTTGCGATTGTTGCCATAAAAAGAGAGCGTAAGCGCGTTTGGCACGGTCGCCTTTTTGAGGCACATTATCAATACTTGGCGCTACGGGATCGAGGTCTCGCTGTTGGGGCATAGTCTTTGAGAGTTTTTCATATGCTTCCCCAACCGCCTCCTGTCGCACATCCAAACGCTGGGCAATCTCTTTTATGTACTGCGCAAGAGCAATAGGGCTTTGCACTTCGGAGAGAAACGGTAGCACTGCTGTTTCCACGGAACGTCTAAATCGGTCTTTTTGAGGAGAGCTTTCTTCGAGTACATCGAGGAGGAACGTGATGATATCTTTTGCATCGCGAATGGCCTCGCGCCAGGCATCCTGTCCCTGCTGCAGGAGCAGGTCGGCCGGGTCGAGACCTTGCGGCAGTCGTGCCACTTTTACATTGAGCCCGACACTAAGCGCCGCTCGGGCAGCGCGAGCCGCTGCTTTAATCCCGGCTTGATCCGCGTCGAGCGCCAGCACAAGGTTATCTGTCATGCGCTTAAGAAGACGTGCGTGATCGTCGGTAAAGGCGGTGCCGGATACCGCTACCGTATTACTCCAACCAACTTGGTGACTCATTACAAGATCCATCTGCCCTTCTACCAAAACTGCGCAGCTTACCTTTCGCATTGCCACTTTTGCCTTATCGAAACCATAGAGAGTGCGCGACTTATGGAAAAGGGGCGTTTCGGGACTATTGAGGTATTTTGGAGGCTCAAACTCACCATCTTTTTTTGTAGTTGCTCCCGAATCAGGTGGAAGAAATAGGCGGCCAGAAAACGCCACTACGCGCCCGGCAGGGTCAGCTATAGGAAACATGATACGATTGCGAAATTTATCGAGAAGCGATCCGCGTTCGTTTTTTTTGGCAAGCCCTGCTTCCACTATCTCCACCTCAGTGTACTTTTTGTCCCGCAAAAAATCAGATAGCTCGCTCCATGCTCCTCCCGCATAGCCAAGACGAAATTCTTGTATAGTTTCGCTTGTAACTCCCCTCGCTTCAAGATACTGCCGCGCCTCTCGCGAAAGACGCGAGATATAAAAAATAGTAGCCACTTCCATGATCTCGTACAGCCTGTCACGCTCATCTTTTTTTTCCTGTTTTTCAAACACAAGCGGCACCCCCGCCTTTTCTGCCAAAACCTTGAGAGCACCTTTAAAATCGAGTCCTTCGATTTTTTCGGTAAACGTAAAAATATCCCCGCCCTCATTGCAGCCAAAGCAGTGAAATGTGCCGCGCTCAGGCGATACAAAAAACGAGGGGGTTTTCTCAGCGTGAAAGGGGCAGCGGGCACGCAGCGTACTGCCAGCGCGCTCAAGCTTAACGTAGTGCGACACCACGTCGGATATCGAAAGACGGTCCTTTACCTGCTGCACGGTGTCACTTGCCATAGGTGCATTATGCGCTTCATTAGCGTAAAAAGGAAAGCCCAAAAAGGCAGCGCGAGGCTGCCTTTTTGTAAATTAAACACGATGGGACTCAAATGTTATTGGCTTCGTGTCATCTCCCCATCACTACCAGACATTTTTGTCGGTTGCTGCGATGCAAATTCAGCCTCCATGTTGGCAATAATCGCGTGCTTTTTTGAGCCGGCAAAACCAGTGCCTGCCGGAATGAGACGACCAATGATGACGTTTTCTTTGAGACCTACAAGTCTGTCGACAGCACCAGATACGGCTGCCTCGGCAAGCTTACGCGGCGTGTTCTGGAATGAAATTGCCGAGAGGAACGATGCGCGCGTGAGTGAGACTTCGGTGATACCAAGAAGAAGTTGCTTGCCTTTGGCGAGCTCCCGTCCTTCGGCTTTCGCTTCTCTATTCACTTCCTCAAACTTGAAGTCGGAAACGGTATCGCCATCGGAGAACCCCGTCTCGCCAGGCTGTGTCACCGTCATACGGCTGAACATTTGCTTGACGATTATCTCGAGGTGCTTGCGACCCGTTGAAACACCCTGAAGCTCGTAGATGCGTGTGATTTCAGCGATGATGTACTCCTGGGCGCGCTCCTTTCCGGCAAAAAGATAGAGTTCCTCCAAGTCGGCTGAGCCGTCGGTGAGGAAATCGCCCTTTTTAACCGTATCACCCTGCTTCACTACCATTTGGCGAATTGGGCTCACGCGATATTCGCTGTCGCGTTTTCCTGCTTTTCCGCTTTTTCCTGCTGTGTCTGGAAGAACCATAATCACATACTCTTCGCCGTCTCGGATGATTTCGGTGACGGTACCGTTTACTCGTGAGAGAACGGCGGGCACCTTTGGCGTACGGCACTCGAATACTTCTTCTACTCGCGGCAGACCCATGGTAATGTCACCGCCCGCCGTTGCGACTCCTCCCGTGTGGAAGGTACGCATCGTGAGCTGCGTGCCTGGCTCACCGATGGCTTGTGCGGCAACGACCCCCACCGCTTCTCCAAGATCGATCATTTCTCCATTGGAAAGATCTAAGCCGTAACATTTTTGGCACACACCGCGACCCACCTTACAGGCAATCGGCGAGCGCAACAGCGCCTCGGTAATAGATGCGTCTTGCTCTATTTTTTGCGCGTCATTGAACGAGATGAGCGTGCCGCGCTTAAATGAGCCTACGTCGGCGGCAAGTACACGACCATAGACGCGCTGCGAGAATGTGCCGCCAAGCGTTTCCTTGCCCGGGCGAGGCATCATCACGCCTTCTTTGGTGCCACAATCGGCTTCGAGCACCACCACATCGTGCGCTACGTCGAAAAGTCGGCGAGTGAGATATCCAGCGCGCGCGGTGTTGAGCGCGGTGTCGGCCAAACCTTTTCGTGCGCCGTGCGTTGAAATGAAATACTCGATAGGCGTGAGTCCTTCTTTAAGGGACGAGCGAATTGGGAACTCAATAATCTCACCGCGCGGGTTGGTAATGAGTCCCTTCATACCGGCCATCTGGTGCAGCTGCACCGCTGAGCCTCGAGCGCCTGAGGTAATCATGTCGTGCACGGGGCCGTTTTTGTCTAGACTGTCAATGACGTGCTTGCGGAGATTACCGGAAATTTTTGTCCACACATCTATCGTCATACGGCGACGTTCGTCGTCAGTGAGGAGCCCTGAGAGATAGTTTTCCTGCTCGCGCATTGCCGCTTCTTGGCCTTCTGCAATAAGCTCGCCCTTTATCTCTGGCACAACAACGTCGGAAAGCGACCATGTGATTCCAGCGTGTGTTGCGTAGCGGAAACCAAACGCTTTTATCTTATCGAGGATTTTTGGGATGCCGTCAAGAGAATAGCGCGTTACCAAATCCTGCACCAGTTTTTGCATGCGCTTGTTGGTTATTTCCTCGTTGATGTACGGGAAGTCGCTCGGCAAAACTGAGTTGAAGAGAAGGCGTCCTACCGAAGTTTCGAATATTTTGCCTTCAAATTGAGCGTATTTTTTACTGTCCGAAGGAAGCACTTTTATTTTTGCGCGAAGGTCAATGCCGCCAAAATCGTAGGTAGTTATAGCAGAGTTGGTTGAAGGAAACGTATTCCCCTCGCCTTGGAGTCCATCCATAGATTTTGTCATCCAGTAGCAGCCGAGTACGATGTCGAGAAGCTTTGACGCTACTACCACATCGCCAGAGCCAGGTTTCAAGATATTTTTATTGGCAGACATGATTTCTGCTGCTTCTTTTTGCGCAGCTTCAGAGAGCGGTACGTGTACTGCCATCGCGTCTCCGTCGAAGTCGGCATTGTATGCAGGACACACTAATGGGTGCACCTGAATAGCGTTACCTTCTATCAAGACTGGACGAAATGCCTGCATCGACTGTCGGTGAAGCGTTGGAGCGCGGTTGAGAAGCACATACTTGCCCTTGATGGCTTCTTCGAGAATCGGCCATACTTCGGGCGCCTCATCTTCTATAAGGCGGCCAGCACCACGGATGTTGTAGGCAAGCTCGCGCGCAAGAAGTCCTTGAATCACAAACGGGCGGAAAAGCTCAAGCACCATGTGCTTGGGGAGTCCGCATTCATCGAGCGCCAAATCAGGCCCCACGACTATAACGGAGCGGCCGGAATAATCGACGCGCTTTCCGAGAAGGTTTTGGCGAAGATACCCATGCTTACCCTTAAGATAGTCGGCGAGCGACTTGAGCGCACGGCGACGGCCGCCAAGAATTCCTGAGAGACCCTGTCCGCGCCGCATCGAATTGTCGAGCAAGGCGTCTACCGCCTCCTGCAAGATTCGCTTTTCGTTACGGAGAATTACTTCCGGTGCATTGATTTGAAGCAATCGCTTCAAACGATTATTACGATTGATGACGCGGCGATAGAGATCATTCAGGTCGGATGAGGCATGTCGGCCGCCTTCAAGCGCGACCATAGGGCGAAGTGCCGGCGGCACCACCGGAAGACGAGTAATGAACATCCACTCGGGGCGCACGCCTGCTCGCTGGAGAGACTGTGCAAGCGAAAGTCGTTTGCGAAGCTTTTCTTGCTCGGCGGCTCCGGCCGAAGCTGCCTCCTCTTTAAGCTTTTTTATGTAGACCTCAAGGTCAACTTTGCGCAAGAGGTTGAAGAGCGCCTCAGCGCCGATTTGCGCGCGGAACATCGCGCCATATTTGACCGCAAAGAGATGGTACGTGGCCTCGTCAAGAACCACTCCTACATGCACGCTCTCGATTTCTTTTTTTGCTTTTTGGGCCAAATCTTTAAGGCGAGTCTTTTCATCAGCGTTCGCCGCGGATTTGCTCTTTGTTGCGAGTTCGTTTTCAAGCTCCTTAAGAAGGCGGGTGCGCTCCTCTTCCTCTAGGGAGGTCACAATGTAGCCTGCAAAGTACACTACCTTTTCTACCTCAGCAGCAGAAATACCAAGCATGAGGGCGATACGGGACGGAATGCCGCGCAAGAACCAAATGTGGGACACCGGAGTAGCGAGATCGATGTGGCCCATACGCTCGCGGCGCACAATAGCGCGTGTAATTTCTACACCACATTTTTCGCAGACGATTCCACGAAAACGGATGCCACGGTATTTACCGCAGTAACACTCGTAGTCTTTCTCGGGACCGAACACGCGCTCGTCAAAGAGGCCGTTCTTTTCTGGACGCTGCGCGCGGTAGTTTATCGTCTCCGGCTTGGTGATTTCACCACTGCTCCACTCAAGCATGCGCTCAGGTGAGGCAAGTCGCATTGTGACTGCTTCGAAATCTGGCGGAATGACATCTTTCTTTTTTTGCATAGTATTTTGTTGATGAAGTTTTGCTAAAGCTATTCATTCGCGCTTGGGTCCATAAATTCAATATCAATGCCCAAGCCTCGCAGGTGTCGGACCAGCACGTTGAATGTTGCGGGTGTATTGGTTTCTTCAATGCGCTTGCCGGAAACGATTGCGTCGAAAGCCGCGCTTCTTCCGAGAATGTCGTCCGATTTAATCGTTAGAATTTCTCTAAGTGAATAGGCAGCGCCGTAACCGAGGAATGCCCACACCTCCATTTCTCCCACGCGCTGACCGCCGTTTTGGGCTTTGCCACCGAGCGGCTGCTGGGTGGTAAGCGAGTATGGACCAATCGAGCGCATGTGAATTTTATCTTCCACCATGTGGTGCAGCTTAAGCATGTACATGGTACCGACAGAGACTGGTTGGGCAAACGGCTCACCAGTTCTTCCGTCGAAGAGCAGTCGCTTACCGTCTTCTCTGAAACCCGCTTCTTTCAAGTCCTTCTTAATTTCCTCTTCGGTAGCTCCCGCAAACGACGGTACTACTGCTTGATAGCCAAGCGCATCTGCTGCGAGCCCGAGGTGCAGCTCAAGAATCTGACCGAGGTTCATACGGCTTGGAACGCCAAGTGGTGTCAGAATTATATCGACAGGGTTTCCTTGCTCGTCGAATGGCATATCTTCTTCCGGCAACACGCGCGAGATAACACCCTTGTTTCCGTGGCGTCCCGCGAGCTTGTCACCCACAGATATCGTACGCAGCTGTGCCACCTCTACATGCACTCGTTTGATGACACCGCTTTCGAGATTATCGCCGTTTTCTCGCGAGAATACTTTTACGCCGATAACGCGACCTCGTTTACCGCCCTCCATGCGAAGCGAAGTATCTTTTACATCCTTTGCCTTTTCACCAAATATGGCGTGGAGGAGTCGCTCTTCTGGCGTAAGCTGTGTCTCGCCTTTTGGCGTAACCTTACCTACCAGAATATCTCCAGGACGCACTTCAGCGCCGATGCGGATAACGCCGTCTTCGTCGAGATTACGAAGCTTAAATTCGGAAACGTTTGAGATGTCGTGAGTCGTTACCTCGGGCCCAAGCTTGGTGTCACGCACGATACACACAAACTCTTCCATGTGGATAGAAGTAAATTTACCGTCTTTTGTAAGCCGTTCAGAAAGCACGATTGCATCTTCGAAGTTGGCGCCGCTCCAGGGAAGGAACGCGACGCGTACATTTTGTCCTATTGCGAGCTGGCCATTTACAGAGGTAGACATGTCTGCGAGCACATCGCCTTTCTTCACGCTCTCCCCCATTGAAACCGCTGGCCTCTGGTGGTGAGTGGTAAAGCCGTTGGTGCGCGAAAACACCACGAGATCATACTGCTTGGTCTTACCATCGCCATTCTTTACCTTGATCATTCGCGCGTCTACATAGGTAACCTCACCTGCCTCTTCTGCCAGGATGAGTCGGCCTGAATCTTTGGCTGCAGCAGCCTCGACACCTGTCGAGACGAACGGAGCCTCAGGCACAATAAGCGGCACGGCCTGCTTCTGCATGTTGGAGCCCATCAGCGCGCGGTTTGCGTCGTCATTTTCTACGAACGGAATCAAAGATGTGCCTACCGAGAACGGTTGATTAGTAGCTACCTCCATAAAATGCACCTCGGTCCGTGGCACAAGAGTGGGCTTTCCTTTAAAGCGAACCTCTGCCATCTCCGGCACAATTTTTCCGTTATCGTCGCATTTAGTTGCTGCGTGTGCGATTGCATACTGCTCTTCCTCAAGCGCATTCAGATAGGCAATTTCTTTGCTTACTATTCCCTTTACCACCTTTGCGTATGGTGTTTCGATGATGCCGAATTCGTTGGGACGCGCGTAGAGCGACATATGCAGCACCAAGCCGATATTCTTACCTTCTGGCGTGTGAATAGGGCATACACGGCCGTAATGCGAAGAGTGTACGTCACGAACCTCAAGACCTGCACGCTCCGAGGTGAGGCCTCCGCGGCCAAGCGTAGAGAGAGTGCGAAGGTGCTCGATTTCGTCGAGCGCGTTGTATTGCTGCATGAGCTGCGAGAGCTGGTCCGTGGTGAAAAATTCTCGTATGGCAGCTTGGAAGGGGCGCGGATTGATGAG
>JAYTRG010000029.1:0-5881 GCA_043746305.1 Candidatus Parcubacteria bacterium | reverse complement strand
CTGCGCACCGCTATGCCGAGTGCAATGACGAAAATTCCGAATACAAAGATAAGCCACTGAAGCCATGCATACGGAACGCCAAGAAACGGTAGCGCCGCTACAAACGCGCCAGCAAGCATGATGAGTGCATCGAGGGTCATAATGGAATTTTAGAAGAAAATTGTAAATAGTAAATAGGCACATTTCTACCTAACAACGATAACAACGAATTCACCGCGTTCTGCTTTCCGCGCTTTTAAAGCCTCCGCAAGCGCAAGTGGCTCACCTACCAGCATCTCCTCATGCATTTTGGTAAGTTCGCGCCCGATGCGCACTTCGCGCACGCCGTGCGCGGCGAGCTCGGCAAGGAGTTTGCCGATGCGGTGCGGGCTCTCATAGAGCACAACAGAATATTCCGAAGCGGCGAGTTTACGCAGTGCAGTTTGTCTCCCTTTTTTTTGCGGCAAAAAACCTAAAAACGTAAATTCGGTCGCGGATAACCCCGCAATCGAAAGCGCGGCAGTGAGAGCCGATGCTCCAG
Source organism: Candidatus Parcubacteria bacterium (assembly GCA_043746305.1). Lineage (GTDB taxonomy): Bacteria > Patescibacteriota > Minisyncoccia > Phycocordibacterales > UBA2100 > UBA10103. Next base: position 5,361 of record JAYTRG010000029.1, on the reverse strand, counting down.
GCAAGGCTTCGATGACTGCCTCGGGCACGTGCTCGCGAATGTATGCCACCAATCGAGCCCCTGGGTCCGATACACCTGGTGTGCCAGCGTCGGATACCAAACAAACATGCTCAAGATTTTCGAGTCGCTTCGCAATCTCTTGCGACTTTTTTGTCTCGGTCGCTGCATCGAGTCTCTGCACGCTGGTGCGCAAGCCATAGTGCGCGAGAAGTTTGGATATGACACGCGTGTCCTCAGCATAAATGACATCGCACTCCTTTAATTGCCACAAGCCGCGAAAGGTCATATCGCCAAGGTTGCCTATAGGCGTTGCTACTACCGAGAGCTTGCCTACTTTTTGCTCTTCTTCTTCGTCCATGAAGTTGACGGTACCACTTGCCGTCTCACTCGGCAATCTGATCCGCTACTTTGTAAATATCTCCTGCGCCCATGGTGATTATAAGCGTGTTTGCGTCCTGTTTTAAAAGCGCTACGCGAATTGCGTCGAATGAGCCGAGTGCCTCTGCGCGGCCGCCCGCTGCACGGGCGGCCGCTGCGAGTATTTCGCTCGAAACCGATGGATCTGGCTGCTCACGCGCGGCATATATGGGCGCAATAAATGCCTCATCAGCAAACGCGAGCGCCTCGGCAAATTCTTGCAAGAACGACTTCGTGCGCGAATACAGATGCGGGTGAAAAGCAACAACAATCTTTTTCTCAAGAAACGCTTCTCGAGCGGCCTCTATAGTTTTACGCACTGCGGTAGGGTGGTGCGCATAGTCGTCGTATACCAATGCGCCGCTCGGCGTTTCGCCCTTATATTCAAACCGCCGCCATGAGCCCTTGAACTCAAGAAGTGCTTTATCGATGAAGCTCTCTTCGAGATGCGGGAACGCGGCACGAGCGGCTGCTTTTGCGGCCATCGCATTTTCCTTATTAAACTCCCCTATTTGCTTCAGTGCCGGCACGCTTTGTGTAGTGTAATCAATAATAGGTGCTTGAGCGCCTGCCAATACCGCAGCGATGTTTGGATTATGGGGATTCGTCACTATGATGCCACTTCCGGGCACTCGCTCCACTGCTTTCCTAAACGTGTCCTGCAGCGCCTCAAGGTTTGGGAAGTAATCGGTGTGATCGAGTTCGATATTTGTAATCACGAGAATCTGCGGCGAGAGCCTCAATACATGATCGCGATATTCGCACGCTTCCACTACAAAAAGTCTGTCGTTCCCCGGCACAAAATTGGAGCCGAAGTCTCGAACAATGCTCCCGATTATCGCCGTCGGTTCTTTGTCGCAATACCGCAGTATCTTAGCGAGCATTCCGGTGGTAGTTGTTTTGCCGTGCGTTCCCGCTACCGCAATGGTTTTTATTCCCTTGGTCACTTCACCAAGTGCTTCAAAATAGCTCATCTCGGAAATTCCCATTTCTCGTGCCCGCACCCGCTCAAGATTGCTCTGCGGGACAGCGTCGCTGTATATAAGGAGCTCGCAATCGGCTGGGATATTGCACGAGTCGTGGCCAATCCACACTCGAACTCCTTTTTCTGCAAGCAGCGCTGTCGTTGGTCCTTCTTCTCTGTCGGAGCCTTCTACTCGCCGAGCAGCATGCAGCAAAAGCTGCGCCAAAGCACTCATGCCTATCCCGCCGATGCCTACCATGTACACCCGATTTGCAAACTGCATAACGTCCTGCAAGAATAGCACTGTCATCTCTCTTCTAAAAAGGCTACAATGAGTTGTGACAAAAACAGAGAAGAAGACAAAGTTTAATTTTGCGGAACTAAAAAAGGCCGCGACGAGTGAGAATCGTGATATCCGCAAAAAAATATTTGAAGACTATTTCGAGATGTTCGAAGAATTTCCTTCATATCTATTCGACAACGAGCATGGCATAGACAAACACTTGTCGGAAACCATACAAGATATACAAAACGACCCAAACACACCACAAAAAATGCAACGCGGCATCGAACTATTGATGCGCCGGATGCCAACGGACTAACCTGCAATAATAAAAAGGCAGCTCTATATTTTAGCCCCACGAACCCACACGATGTATCATTCGCGTGCAAAGTACATCATCCACGCATGAATAGTGTTGGCGTGGTTGTGCCAATGCTTTTGGAAGTGGTCGAACGTGAGCGGATAGTCGTCACCGTTTTTAGGGTCGGCCAATACAAATGCTTCGTTTTCTATTCCTTTCACAACCGCATAATGCCCCACGCCCGATTTACAATTGAAATAATTCACCAAAACTGGATGCCCTTTTTCTATCACCGCAATAATATCCTCAAGGTGGGCGTCTTCCTTAACCGCCACCCGCACGCCAAGCGACTGGGCAGCCTCCACAAGCTTGTGGTTTTCCGTGCCCTTGTCGGGCGCGGTTTCGCATAAAAATTCCACTGTTTCGTCCTCAAACGGTACTCCGTAAAACTCAAAGAGCATCTCAAGGCACGTGGGGCCGCAATTGTAGCTGTTGCTTTGTGTTTTGTGATGGACTGCGTGCTTCATAGCGTATTAATAATACGCAGAAACTGATCATTTCTATCGTACTCATTCTTAAACATACCAAACGAGGCAAAAGCGGGACTAAAGATAATGGGGCCTTTCGGCTTCCCCTCAAGCGAACAATTCACGGCCTCTTGGAGAGAGACGGCTTCTTCAAATGGGACATTCGCCTCCTGCAACTCACCCAGCAGCCGCTCCGAACCCTTGTAGTTGGGGTGTATGAGCACAATGAGATGCGAAACTGTTTTTTTTATTTCTGACACCAGCGCGTGCAAGTCCAATCCCTTTTCTGATCCGCCTGCTATCAGCGTGATATTAAAACCGAGCGCCTTGAGCGCGGCAATGGTAGCCTCTGGTGTAGTTGCATTGTTATCGTTATATATTTTTATTCCTTCTACTTCGCGTACAAACTGAAGTCGACCTTCCACTCCTTGAAAAGAACGCAGCGACGCCCATATTTCCGGCTCTTCAATGTGTGCTGATAGCGCCATGCGAGCGAGCGCAGCATTTTCGCGGTTATGCTCTCCCGGAATTTCTAATACCAGGTCTTTTGGGAGCGACTTGAAAGGAAGAGGTGCAACAGGCGGGTCCGCAGCGAGTATCTTCTCTCGAATTGACTCGCCCACCACCAACGCATTGCCAGGCTTTTGGTATCGAAAAATATTCGCCTTATCTGCAAAGTACTCGTCCATGTTTTTGTAATAATTTTGATGGTCAGGCATGAGATTGGTGAAGACCGCGACATGTGGGCTTGTTTTCAGATCTCCAAATCCTTGCAATTGCCATGAATCGAGCTCAAGAACGATAGTGTCGCCCTTTTTTATGCGCGGAAGCATCGCGAGCGTAGAAATGCCGCGTACGTTTCCCCCAATATGCACTGTGGCCGGATCGGCCGTTTCGGAAAAAGCCCAATGGATCATATGCGCGACGGTTGATTTGCCTCGAGTCCCCGTGACGCCAAAAACAATGGCGCCGGTTTCGATAGCAAACTTGGCAAACAACGCAGTCGACATCATCACTTGAACGCCAGCATCTCTTGCGGCTGCAATTTCAGGAGAATCGAGCGGTACGCCAGCGGCTTTTATCACCATATCGGCAGAAGTAAAATCATCTTTCAAATGGCCGCCTAGGTGAAAGGTTATGTTTGTGTACTGCGTGAGTCGTTGAATAGACTCCGCAAGTTCTGCTTCGGTTTTTGTATCCGTCACCGTCAATTGCGCTCCGCATTCGGCAAGAAATGCAGCATCCCCTACGCCGCGCCCTAAGAGCCCGAGGCCCATGAGCGTTATTTTTTTACCCAGAAAAAATTCTTGGTAGCTCTGCATTAAAGAAATATAACACTTCACCACGTGTAAAAATTTCCGCTCAGCAAGCAACATATATTGTATGCTGTGAAATAGTATTGCGTTTTTTTAAAGAAGATATAAAGTGCAGAAACGGTTAGTTGTGGAAGTAGGGTGTATCCCCTCACTGTGCCGCAACGGTAACGTCCCGAGAGGAATCGAGGGAACGAGTCCGGTCTTCAACTACCCGTTTATTCCCGAGCAGGAGATTAGCGCGAATACGCGTTATAAAATCTCCGCTCTACGCGGAATTTTATTTTTAACGAACGCGCATTCACATGATATACGTACAAAGGATTGTAGGTTTAGTTGTTTTACTTGTTTCGTTTCTTTTTATCAGTACCGCATCGCTAGCTCTTGCCAAAACACTCACCTTTTTAGGAGCAAGCGATATGAGCGTGGCCACCACCTCGCCCTCAGGCACAGCTGTCGATTTTTCAGTCACCGCTACCGATGCAAGTTCTACAAGCTACGCGGTTATCTGCGCGCCTCCTTCAGGAAGCATCTTTGTCATAGGGACGACGACAGTGAACTGTCAGGCGGCAGATTCAACTGGCGCAACTTCAACAGCACAGTTCAATGTGGGCGTTTCGGAGCTACCAGTTGCGAGTAGCACCCCTACTGCATCTTCAACCACACCCACGGCAACGTCTACCATACCTGTTGCTACCTCAACGACACCCGTTGCAACCTCCACAATGGGCCTAACGCTCCATGTAAACGTTCCTGCCACATGTACCGCAACCGATACTAATAGCGTGGCGCATACATATGGAGAAGCATCGTCCACGAGCGCCTATCTTGGCATTTGTGCGCTTGAAGCGGCGCTTACTAACGGAACTATCGCGAGCACATCGCTTTCAAACCAATATCCGTCGCTCGGGCTTTTTGTAACAGCAATAAACGGCATTGTTGCAGACCCTTCTAGCGAGTATTGGGCGCTCTATCTGAACGGTTCATATGCAAGTACCGGCCTCACGCAGCTCCCCGTGCTTGCAAGCAGCACCCTCGAGTTCCAATTGCATGATTTTTCGGACAACAATCTAGGAGATCGTGTCACTATCATCATTGACTCCTTACTTGCAACCTCAAGCGCAGCCACGCCCCCATCCGCTACCTCGAGCGACGCGACTATAACGTTTTCTATACGCGACGGCGGCATGCTCATCGGTCCCGCGACGCTCACGCTGCCTTCATCGTCCGATCCGATAGAGATCGCGGCGACCGGAACGACCACAAAACACACTATTTCCTCCCGCAGCGTCCTCGCGCTCCTTTCGGCCTACGATGCGACAAGTTCTGACTTCAGTATCAACCAACTCGACTACTACGATTCATACGGCGCGTTCTACGTCAACTGTATGAGCATCCCAGCGGCGACCTCTTCGCCGCAGTGCGGTGAATGGCAAGACGAAGTTAACGGCGTGAGCCCAAGCGTCGGCATGGACCAACAGCTATTATCTAGCGGCGATTCCGTTATCATTTACTTCGGTTCGCCGCGCACGGTCTCGCTCTCAACCTCGAGCATC
>JAYTRG010000028.1:0-4273 GCA_043746305.1 Candidatus Parcubacteria bacterium | reverse complement strand
TCAACACGCGCATCTCGTCGTTTCCTTCCAACTTTGTGGCGAGCAGTTTTGGTTTTAAGCCGGCTGATTACTTTCAGCTTGGGGAAGCCGACGCGGCAGCAAAAGAACCGGTCAAGGTTCAGTTTTAGGCATCTGTACTTGCAAAAAATTAAGATTTTTTCATGGTTGATCTTGGAGTTTATAACTTTGTAAAAAATGCCCTTGCGCAGGGGAAGAGCAAAGAGGATATAATCGCAGATTTTAGTAATAGAGGGACACTTACAGCGCAGGCTATTGAGGAGGTTTTTATTGCCGTTGCCTCCGGTGCTCCTCCAGCAGCAAGACGCGCTCTTGATATGCGAGGTGCACACGAAAGTAATGGTTCCGTACCAGTCAAACGAGCGTCGCGCGGATACCTCTTTGTGCTCTGGCTGGCGATTTTTTTTGCGCTCATCGGCGGTATATCGTTTGCGCTGAGGCCGGAGATATTTGGCTTGCAAGGTTTTTTTAAAAATGTGAGCCTGCAATATCAAGCGAATCAGCAAACGATTCCTGTGAAGTAATAACTGCGATGCGCGGTAGCGGTGCGCGAGCGGCGGTACGTCCCGATATGACGCACGCAGAGAGCTCTGTGTTTTTCCTGCAGCCGCATAACCAGTAGCTCTCCAAACAGCGGAAATTTTTGTATACTATAAGTATGACTTCATTATATACACAGCAAAGCCACAACGTATGGCGCACATGGACTCTGATGGGGGTATTTCTTTCGCTCGTCATTCTTATCGGATGGCTTGCTTCGTATTACTACAACAGCTCAGCTATTCTCTACGTGTCCATAGGCTTTGCGTTTATCATGAACCTGTATGCCTATTGGTTTTCCGACAAAGTAGCGATTAGCTCCGCAGGAGCGAAGCCCGCCGACGAACATGAGTACATAGAGCTGCATCGAACAGTAGAAAATCTTGCCATCACCGCCGGCCTTCCAAAGCCGCGCGTGTATATTGTGGATGATCCCGCACCGAACGCGTTTGCCACGGGCCGCAATAAAGAGCATGCGGTGATTGCAGTAACAACCGGTCTCCTTGCGATGATGAACAAAACCGAGCTCGAAGGCGTGATAGCGCACGAGCTCTCGCATGTGGGGAATCGAGATATCTTAGTAATGAGCGTTGCGGTAGTGCTTGTAGGTGTTATTTCTATTATCGCCAACATAGCGCTTAGAGTTTCGATGTTTGGCGGAAGAGGAAATGATAGGGAAGGGGGCGGAAATATTTTTGCAATCATCGCTTTCGTCCTCGCCATTATTCTTGCGCCTCTTGCTGCACAACTCATAGAGCTTGCCATTTCAAGGAGGCGTGAATTTTTGGCAGACGCTTCTGGTGCGCTCCTCACGCGCTACCCCGACGGCCTCGCGTCCGCGTTGCAAAAACTTGGCTCCTATCAAGCGCCCATGCTTCGTGCTTCTACTACCACAGCGCATCTGTTTATTACCAACCCTTTTGGCGCGCACCCGGCAGGGATGTGGGTACAAAAACTTTTTTCCACCCACCCTCCTATCCCGGAGCGCGTAGCTGCGCTTGAGGGTATGCGAGTTTAATTTGAATACGTTTCTCCGACGCTGTGAATTCGCCGCTAAGTGACTTCTGGGCGGCCTGTACATTATCGCAGGCCGCCCGACTTTTTTATATATTAACATTCGCATATACTGCACGGTACGGAGGCGTCGCATAGTGGTCTAGTGCGCTCGCTTGGAAAGCGAGTAGGGGGAAACCTCTCCAGAGTTCGAATCTCTGCGCCTCCGCCGACAGTACTTTTTATCGGTGGTATGTTATAGCCTTATTTTAAGGGCCGGTTATGCCACGAATCTCTGGAAAATCTAGAGACCTCTCAGGAATTCAAACTTGGGATAAATTTACCCTCATTCACTCGCCTTTCCATACTTCGACAATAGTTCCTCACACAACTCATGTGTATCGCCGTGGCTTAAAAGTCCGCGATAGGACAATAGTGATTCTTCTCTCGAATCGGCGTCGAGGTTCCTAAGCATGCGTCGTTTGGTCGAAGTGCGCGGCACGCGATAATGCGGAAAATGCACCCAGCCGAGGAAATCGACACCGGACGCCCATGTCTTTATGAACACCTTGTCGGGGTGCAAAGACAACTTCAGTCGTGTCTCAAGGAACATCGAAATGCGAGGAAGCAAATTCTCAAGATATCTTCTGTCTTCGTGCATAATGACGAAATCGTCCGCATATCTGACGCAATGTTTGATTCTCATGTCACGCTTGAGGAAATGGTCAAGCTCGTTCATATACACGTTCACCAAAAGCTGGCTGGTGAGATTGCCGAGAGGCAATCCGACGCCCGGTCTGCCTTCGGTATGGAAGCTTCTGACCACCTTACTTAAAAGCAAAATCACGTTGCCACTCTTGATGCCTTTTTTCAAAATGCTACCGAGAATTTCGTGATCTATGTTGGCGAAGAATTTTCGTATGTCGCATTTTAAAATCCAAACCGTGCGGGTGTTGTTGCGCGACACCGTGCGAGCGTGATTGCAAAAACGATTCAACGCGCGATGCGTGCCTTTCGCGCGGCGGCACGAGTAGGAATCAAAGATGAATTTCGGATCGAAATATGGGTAGAGGACGCGATAAATTGCGTGATGGAGCAGTCGATCACGCACCGTCGCCTTGTGGATATCGCGTGGCTTGGGATCGTTGATCCGAAACGCCGTATAACCGCCGTGCCGATACGTCTTGTCGGACAATTCGCGGTTGAGATCGAGAATATTGTCCATGAGGCGAGTCGAAAACTCCTGGACGTCTTTGCGACCGCGCTTGTTCTTTAGGAATTCGCGCCACGCCGCGAGCAAATTGTCGACGGAAATGATATCATGGTAGATATGATGCGACCGCATTTTCCTCTCTCTCTCTCGATAACGCCTCGATTCTCCAGAGAATCAAAGAGGGATATTTGTTGTGGGTGAATATTGTTCCGCATATTTCCAAAGGCGCTCGTTATACGATCGGAGCTCGGATTGAGAACAAATTTCTCGATCTGCTTGAGCTTTCCTATATCGCATATTTTACCGAAAAAGAAAAGAAAGTGGAAAAGATCGCCGAGTGCGTTCTGACGCTTGATACACTCAAGTTTCTCGTATCGATCGCTTGGGAAGGCAAACTCGTCACCAACAAGCAATGCGAGGAAGTGGCGAAAAAACTCGAGGAGTCTGGCCGAATGTTCCATGGTTGGAAAATGAATCTGTCGAATCCTGAAAAGAAAAACCGCGACAGGTGAAGCCGCGGAAAAAGAAAACAGTTTCGGAGACGGAACGCGAACTTGTTGTCCGGATTCCACGTGTTGTCGGGGTTCGCCCAATCGTTGCTCAGCCAAAAACCGTCGTCGTTGCGTTCGAGGTTGAACACGTTCGAGTTGCCATCGGAGTCAGTTTGTGCGATGCGTCATCTGTGCCACTGTCCATCCAGTGCGCTGAGCGCAAGGGACCGGACTGAATTTTATGTGTGATCGAAAATCAACCGACGCGCCGCACCAAGTATTTTCTTTATTTTTGACATCCGCACGAATCCTCTCCGTCAAGCCGTAGCCGGACAAATCCTCAACTCGCGCGTGCCGAATGGGTCTTGAAAAGCCGTAGCCGTTCAATGCAACCAATCTATATGCATAGTACCGCACCTCTTCCGTTTCTGCTAAAATACGTTTGACCATGGAAAAACATCCTCTTCACCTCAAACACCCAGGTTTGCAAACCTCGCCCGAGGTCAATCGGGCGGTGAAGCGGCAGGAACGCCGCCAGGCCGAGAGTATACCTAATAACCCAACGGAACGCATCGATGCATATACGGATCGTCTCGAGAATGTATTTTTGAATCCCGACGAACGAAAACGCGAACGCAATCTCGAGATGTTTCGCGACCAAATATACGACAAGTTCATCATCAAGAAAGAGAATTTCCCAGATTCATATTTTGAACTGCAGAAACGCATCGCCCGCGAGCGCGGACAGAACATCGAAGAAATTCCGGCGGACGTCCGCGAACAAATGATGGATACCGCGATCGAAGACCAGAAGCACTCGCTCGACGCATGGGTGGACTATCTTACTTCGCTGGATGCCGTATATCCGCCATGGTTCAAATACTACGCATGGAATCAGATCATCAAACTCTCACAGTTCGACAAAGAGCGCGGCGAGTTCAAGAAACGTACTGATTCAACTGTTGCACCATATCCTGATATCTATCGCGAACCGTTGGCACAAATAGCCGACCTCTAC
>JAYTRG010000027.1:0-6685 GCA_043746305.1 Candidatus Parcubacteria bacterium | reverse complement strand
AAATCGTCTTTTTTGGCAAGCTCACCTTGCTGCTTAAGACTCCTATCAAATAATTCGACGTTTTTTTGGATAAGGAGACGAGATGTTTGCGTCACCGATTCTTCTGCTCGCTTCAACCTGACCGAAAGTTGCCGTGAGTGGATAAAAAGCCACGCAGCAAAAAGCGCCACCACGAGAGCGGCGCCGAGCGACAGGGATACAAGGCCGCCCATACTACACGCCAAAAGCTGCGAGCGAAATAGACTGTTCGTAAAATCCCGGATCACACATGCGCACGTTTGCTGTGGGAGTACGCAATGGTGCAATTTGTCCGTAGGTGTAAAAGCCAAACAAGACCGTGCCGGGGCCACTTGCGGCGAGCAATAACTTAATTTCCTCCATGCCATGCTCGCCAAGGAGAATTTTTCGCGCAACGCAATCGGACGCAAAAACCACGCGCTTACTCGTGCTGCTGAGCGTTGAGGCTATAGAGCTGGCGGTCTGTTGAGCAGACCAAAGTACCGCGGAAAGAGTGCCTATCATCAAATAAATTTCGCTTCCTTGTATGATTTCCGCGCCGCATGTTATGGAACCGTCTTCCGCCACACCAAGAGGCGCCCGAATCATGATTTGCTCACCAGAATCTTTTGATTTCATGCCAAGAGGATATGAAACAGCCGCAAGTGATAGCGCAGTTTTAAAATCGGCGGCACGATCACCGAAATATTCTTGATAGAGACTAAAGGCTGGCTTGCCGTCAAGTTCAATCAGCTTGGTGCCTTCGGCTTTCGTAGCTATTCGAGGCACACCTATTGGTTGCCAGCCGTGATCAGCCGAAACTGCAATCTCAACATTACCCGCAATACCAACACCAACTAAAGCATCGGTAAGCGCCTCGCCGCAATAAAATTGATAGGTCTTTTTGAATTGCAAATCGTCCCCTGCAGCGCCTCCACCCAAGGGGAAGTGGCTGCCCATTACATCGAGTACGCCGCGCACGAGCTGCGTGCCATTGCCGGCAAGCGCATCCGAAAAAATAAGTGCCATTTTTACTTCGCCACCGCCCATTTTTTGCATTTCTTCGCCAAACCTTCTGCCCGCCTCGTGCATATTGGCGCCAATGTGAGTGATTTTGACTGGTATAAACTTTCCTTCGCTAGATTGAAATACGAGTACCGCAACAGAATGTTCGAGCACGCCCTCAGCCAATATCGCACCTGCTCCTGTGCAGCCAACAAATGGCGTATCGCCCAGTGCCTCTTTAACACCAGCGGCAACTTCGGCCTGATCAAAGTTCATGGCAGAAGTAATAATCGCAAAATCGGCTTTTTGAATACCTGCATTCTTGAGCGCGGCAAGCGCTGCGTCTCGTCCTGCGCTTCGAGAGTCGCGTGATTGACTTGCCCCGGTACCTGCACTAAGTGCCATCGCTATAGTGTAAAAGCACTTCGCTCGAGTGCAAAATCAAAAAGTGTATAACTTTACTCTTACCAAGGAATCACATTGTGTATCCATTGCCATGATGAGTTCGGCGTAGATGTTGCCGCAGGTTTTCGCGGCTCAACAATAACGATCATGTTCTCGCCTGGTGCTCCCACGCTGTAATTATTGCGTAACACCGACTCTACCCCGCGGCTAGTCGAAAGGCGGTCAAGGCCGCTTTGTAATTTTTCCTCTTGTGCAGCGAGATCCGCGAGTTGATTTTCCGATTCAAACTGCAATCGTTTTGCATCCACCTCTTTTCCGTAGATACTCCGCACGCCCCACGCTGTTACAATCACAAGCATGATCATGCCAACAATGAGAAGTCTCCTGCCCAGAAGCTTTATGGGATCGCTCTTCCGTAAGGTAACCATTGGTATATAATACCTCTATAATGGCCTCAGGCGATTACATAACACTACGTATATGAGCTTCCTATATCACAAAAAAACGAAAAAAATCATCCACTGGTTCTGGGTGGCGATAGCGATATTTGTTTCTCTCGGCATGGTAATTTTCTTTTCGCCGGGAATCGCAAATCTTCTTTCGCGGTAGCTAGTTGTCCCCACCCTTCACCACTTTAAGAAAAACATCGTGCGGGATATCTATCTTTCCGCGAGCGAGCATCTTCTTTTTGCCGCGTTTTTGTTTCTCGAGCAGTTTCATCTTTCGGGTAATGTCGCCTCCGTACAGATAGCCGGTGACATCTTTGCGCATCGCAGACTTTCGCCGTGAAGCAATAATGCGGCTTCCTACCTTTGCCTGAATTTTGAGCTCAAAGAGCTGCCGCGGGAGCAGTTTTTCTAGCCGCTCAACCATCGACTCTGCCTCGTGCTGCACCTTGCGGCGAGACACTATTCTGGCAAAAGCTGGGACCGGCTCTTCCGCCACGAGCACGTCGAGTCGAACCACATCAGCGCCCCGCATACCAAGAAGTTCATACGAAAGCGAGGCATATCCGCTTGAAATGCTTTTGAGTCTATCAAAAAACCCGCGCATCAATTCCCTGAGCGGCATCTCTGCAAACATCTCAAGCTTTCCGTCCGGTAGCGTCACCGTATCGCCGGTAATACCTTCGTGGTCATACAAAAGCTGCGGAATGCCGCCCATGTGCTCGGGTGGAGCAATGACGGCGATGTTCGCCCAGAGCTCGCGAATCTCCTTCGCTGTACCATCGTCGGGGAATCTGGTGGGTGTATACACATCTTCTACCGTACCGTTCACGCGAGTAATTTCATAGCGGCAGGTGGGTGTAGTAACAACGAGTTCTAAATTGAATTCGCGGCGCAAGCGCTCCACGACAATTTCAAGGTGAAGCATGCCTAAAAAACCGCAACGAAAGCCCTTCCCCATAATGCCTGAAGACTCTTCTTCATAGGAAAGCGATGAGTCTGTGAGCCTGAGTCGCTCCAAGGATTGCCGCAAAAGGGGCAAATCGTCTTGGCTTTCTGGATACACCGACGCCCAAATAACCGGCGTGGGGAATCGATACCCCGGCAGAGCCGGAGCCTGATTTTTTCCCATCGTGACGGTGTCTCCCACGGTAGCAATACCAGGACGTTTTATTCCTGTGACTATGTAGCCGATTTCTCCCGAAGCGAGTGAGTTGCGAGGTTCCTCCTGTGGCATAAGCACGCCGATTTCGGCTGCGATGAAAGTCTCGTTGGGCGCGAGAAGACGCAGCTGCTCCCCTTTTGTAACGGCGCCGCCAAAAACGCGTAAATACACTATGACGCCGCGATGATCGGAGTACCCAAAGTCAAAAACAAGTGCCTGAAGCTGATCGCCGCTTGCCTGCGGCAGTGGCACTCGATCAACAATTGCATCGAGAAGCTCTGAAACGCCCTGGCCGGTTTTGCCCGATACACGAAGAATACTCGACTCTTCTACGCTGAGTAGAAGCGCTACCTCGGCGACGATTTCTTCGGTGCGCGCGTGCGGCGCGTCCACCTTAGAAACTGCGGGCACAATGGTAAGACCAAGCTCTTTTGCCGTCGAGAGCACCGAGAGAGTTTGCGCTTCAACGCCCTGCGTTGCGTCCACCAGCAAAACAACACCCTCTACAGCCGTGAGCGCGCGTGACACTTCGTATGCAAAATCCACGTGCCCAGGAGTATCAATGAGATTCAGTATGTATGTGTCAACACCTTTTTTCCATTCCATTCTCACCGGCTGCATTTTTATGGTTATGCCGCGTTCGCGCTCAAGCTCCATCCTATCGAGCACCTGATCCTGCATATGCCGAGCTTCAATGGTATGTGTGAGTTCAAGCATCCTATCGGCAAGCGTACTTTTTCCGTGGTCGATATGCGCAATAATCGAAAAATTCCGTATCTGCATCCGTCCCACTCTACCCTACAGACGATTGAAAGACTACTCTGCGTTGTAGCTAATAAAATAGGGTACCGTCCTAAAAAATACAAGGAGACTCCTTGTACCTCTAGTCCCACGCGAGTTTTCCAGTGATTTTTTGATAGCTCATACGAATCCTCGGCAGCGCCGAGGCAATTATGGAGCGGTATTTGGATCGTAGAGAGTGCATTGATTGTAAGTGTGATTCTTATCTTTTGCATCTAAACTATCAGTTTGGGTGAAAGTCGCCGGATCAGCACCAGTCAAAACCACACCTCCGCAGTATATGTTATTTGCATCTTTGCCATACAAACTATTTTCTTTTATTGTTGGGTGTGTATAAAAACCAGATGGAAATGGATGGAAAGTTTGAGGATCGGCACCCACCACTAATTTGGTAAATGTGCCATAACCAGAGTGATAGAAAATATGATTTTTGTCTTTTGCATAATCTGATTGAGGAATCGCTACAAAAGTTGTTGGGTCAGCATTCACCACTGGCGTAAAAAGAAAATATACATGCGAGACATCCTTCGCCCAGGGATATATATCCGCGTTTGTAGTGAATGTCACAGGATCTGCACCGGCAATAGTGTCCTCATCCTGCCATGTATACCAATAAACCCGATTTTTATCTTTACCGTAACAACCACTATAGGAACCTGAGGGCGGATTTACCACATCCAACGGGACAAATGACGCGTAACCGGCTCCGGTAAGCAGCGTAAGTGTAACACCTACGCTATAAATAACATCGGCGTTCGTATCTCTGGCAAAACAGTAATCAGTAGAATTAGAGCTTGTTGCGAATATTTGGTAAGAAGCTGCACTTACGCCAGCTGGAATGCTCGAAGTAGCCATTGGGTCTATTGCAACCCAATGCGGAGAAACATTTTGCGCGACCGCGGCAGGAGCAATAGAAGTTGTGACTGATATTATTGGCTCAGGCACTAGGATATTCACAAGTTTCAATACCCAGAGTCTGTAAGTTCCAATGAAACCGATTCCAATTATTATAAAAGCCAACAGAAAAATTCTAACCATTTGAATTAAAAACCGTGTTTCGTCGAAATAGTGCTCACTGGAGACGGTACTGAATTTTGCGGCTCAGGTGAGGACGGCATATGCTCCCAACTGTAACAGTTTAAAGACAAATTAGAACTCTGCGAAGATCATAAAGTGGGTTGCTCTTCGCTTGCTGCGACAATGTCTGGCGATAGCGTTGCGGCGCGTCTCGAGAATCCAGGGATCCGTGTGCGCATCAAGGATACGGTTTCTTTAAATTCATGGTTATTGAGTAGGCCATAGACAACCATAGCCGCACAAATACCGGCTACGCCGCCAGCCAAGCCTCGGATAAATACAGAGAGGATGGTTGAGGTAAGGGTTATGGGTCCCATCAACTGCAACACAAGATACGCCACACAGCCAGCTGCGAGCGACGCCCCAAATGCCTCAATCCACGATCGAGTAACCTTTTTCATAAAACCGCCAAACTTATGCTCAAAATGAGCCGTTAGCAATACTGTCTCTATGATGCTCGCAAAAGAATAGGCAAACGCAAGCCCGAGCACGGATACACCCGGCACATCTACAACGCGAAGGATTGCCGTTGCCACGTTGTGAACGAACGGTTCATGGAGAGACCCAATAGCCGCCGCACCGATAAGCACGGTGAGCACGGCACTTGCACAAGCTACAAAAAACGGAATAAATGTTCTGCCCGCAGCGTAGTAAGCGCGAACAATGAGAAGCGTGAGACCTTGGAAAAAAAGTGAAGCGCTAAATAATGCGACAGCAGCAGCCGTGAGGCGCGTGTCGGTCCAGTTGAATGCGCCTGTTCCGAGCAAAACTCGTACGATGTGCGCCCGAAGCACAATAAAAAGTGCTGTAACTGGCATCGACCAGAAGGCGACATAACGAGCCGCAATTGCCATTTGTTCTATAAACAACGCTTTATCGCCTCGCGCAAGCGCTGCAGCAAGCCCCGGGAATGCCGCGACAGAGTACGACGCGCCAATAATGGTAAGTGACACTCCTTGCAAATCATACGAGTAACGAAATATTGCGATAGAGCCAGTCGCAAGAAGCCCGGCGAGCGTAATAAGTCCCAAATACGCAAGCTGGCCCATGGAAAGTGCGAGCGCCCGCGGCGCCGAAACCATTACGGTGCGAAAAAACACGTTCACATCCTTGAGCCGCGGTATATGTTGGAAAAAGCCGTCTTTCACAATGGAAGGTATTTGTATTGCAACGTGCAGAAAAGATCCACCGACGACTCCCCACGCAAGTCCGGTAATCCCAAAAACTGGATACAAAAATATCGCACCCACAATGATACCCGCGTTATACACGAGCGGAGATAATGCATACAAAATATAGCGGTGGCGAGATTGAGTGATAGCGGCAAGAATGTTTGAGAATCCTAAAAACACCGGCTGCAAAAGCATGATGCGCATTAGATGGGTAAGCGTAGGAACAAGACCTGCCTCGGCAAATTTTGGGAAAAGAAACGTAAAAATATAAGGCGCGAACACGGCGGCAAGTCCACAAACAACGACAGCCAAAAAAGAAAACCCGACTATCACGGTGTCGATATACTCATACTGCTCTGCCGCATCTCGCTTGGATAGCTCTGGAATCAGGACATAAATCGAGACAAGCGCCCCGAGCGCAACGAATATAAAATCGAGTACGCTAAATGCAGTGTTGTACAAATCAAGAGTGAGACTTGCCCCAAAAATATGGGCAAAAATGCGGTTTCGAAGCAACGCAAGCAACGATGAGAGAAAAGCAAAAATTGCGAGCACGTATGCCGCTCTTTGGAGCCCACGTACTTCGGAAGCGATGGCCTGCATAAGATATCGGCTTC
>JAYTRG010000026.1:0-1957 GCA_043746305.1 Candidatus Parcubacteria bacterium | reverse complement strand
CCAACACGTTGCCGCGTACGAAGTGGAACATGAATACGAGGGAGCACCGCGTCGCATCACGTTCATCGATACCCCGGGGCACGCTGCGTTCCAAGCAATGCGCGCTCGGGGCGCATCAGTCGCTGACATTGCTGTTTTAGTGGTGGCGGCGGACGATGGCGTAAAAGCCCAAACGCTTGAGGCGCTCGAAGCCATTAGTGCGTCCAATCTTCCATTTGTCGTGGCTATAAATAAAATCGATAAGCCAAACGCGGACCTTTCGCGAACCCAAATGTCTCTGGCAGAGAAAGGTGTATACCTTGAACAACTCGGCGGCGATGTGCCATGGGTGGCTGTTTCGGCCAAAGTAGGGACCGGCGTATCGGACCTTCTTGATCTTATTTTGCTTGCGGCCGACGTTCGCAATCTTACTGCTCCATTAGATGTATCTGCCTCCGGCTTTGTCGTGGAAGCACATCTTGATCAAAAACGCGGTATAGCGGCAACCTTGATACTACGCAGTGGCACACTTACAAGCGGAGAAACAGTGGTCGCAGGGACGGCGCTCGCGCCAGTGCGCATACTCGAAAATTTTGCCGGCAAAACGATTAAAAAAGCAACTCCCTCCATGCCAGTTGTGCTTGCACCGTTCGATACCCTACCGGAGATTGGCGCAGAATTTATAGCGTTTAGCTCAAAGCGCGACGCCGAGCAAGTGAGAAGCAAGCGACTAAACGAAACAAAGCGGACGAGGGCAACCGCCGCGCTTGAAGAGGGTAAATACGCGCTGCCAATGATAATACGCTCCGATGCCCTCGGATCTATGGAAGCGATAGAACTTGAAACAAAAAAAATTGGGGACGAAACACGCGGTATTGCAATTATTCAATCAGGAATCGGTGACATTTCGGAAAACGACGTAAAAGCTGCTATCGCCTCGCGCGCTCCGGTATTGATAGGTTTCAATGTAAAGCTCGACAAGCTTGCCGAGGCACTCGCTCGACAACACGGGATTCCGTTTGAATCGTATTCCATTATCTATAAGTTAACTGAAAGACTCAATGAATTGCTGAAAGCGCACGCTCCAAAAAGAGAGCGTAGGCATGAAATCGGGCGGGCAAAAATTCTCAAAGTATTTTCAAGTCGAAAGGATGAGCATCTTATAGGAGCGCGCGTGGAGAGCGGAATAATTGATATCTCTAAAGACATTGCTCTAATCCGAAGAACAGACGAGGTGGGCAAGGGCGAAATCGCGAGCATGCAATCGGCGCGAAAGGAGGTGAAAGAAATTGGCGAAGGAGTAGAATTTGGGGCGCAAATCATGGTTTCGGAGACGCCGCTCCCTGGCGATACTATTGAATGCTTTGAAGTCGAAGAATTTTAATATGGCAATAAAACGACAAACACAGGTTGCACAACTTTTGGCGGAGCGGGCCGCTGACTACTTTGCGCGGGAATCCAACAAACAATCACTTATTACCGTCACGCGCGCCGATATTTCACCCGACCTAAAAAATGTCTTGATTTTTATATCGGTACTGCCGGAAAGCGCAGAGGCAAGCGTACTCGATTTTGCTAAACGAAGCCGGAGTGACTTCCGTCATTACATTGCTGAAAAGACTCGCCTGCCGCGAATACCCACCATTGACTTTGAGATAGACTACGGTGAAAAAAATAGGCAGCGCATCGACGATCTTACTAGGGGCTAAGTTGTGATATATTTTGTGAGTTCTACCAGTCGCAATATAATTTGGAATAGTAAGGCGAGTGCGGTCGGCCTGCGTAACGTGTATATCTAGCGCCCTTGGTAGGAACTATAAAAAAGAGGCTGGCCACATGGCGAAGTAGCAACGCGGCGGTCTGCAAAACCGCTATTGGGTGGGTGCAACTCCCACTGTGGCCTCACGTAAGATATAGTTATGCTTGTGCCGGGATGGCGGAATGGTAGACGCAGAGGACTTAAAATCCTCGAACCCAT
>JAYTRG010000025.1:0-7817 GCA_043746305.1 Candidatus Parcubacteria bacterium | reverse complement strand
CGCTAACAATACCAGTAGCGCATAAAAAGAACGAGGGCTAAGTAGAAGTCTTTACTTATTTCGCCTTCGGCCATCGCTCTGCTGCCGCGGGCCAGAGCTTTGTGAGCGGATGTTGCGCGCAATCATGCTTTCTGGCCGGACATACATACCTGCCATACAAAACCAGGCCGTTATTTACATACTTCCAATCTTTTTTAGGCACTAATGCTTCGAGCTCTTTTGAGATTTTGTTGAGCTCTTTACTATCAGCCAAATCAAACCGCAACGCAAAACGCCGTACGTGCGTGTCGGTAGGAATGCCTTCCCATGTACCAAATAGCTCGCCCACAATCACATGCGCCGTTTTATACCCTATGCCAGGAAGCTTTTGAAGTTCCTCCGCCGTCTTTGGAACGTTGCCATCAAAGTCGCTCAGCACCTTTTTTGCCGAACCAATAATAGCCTTCGCCTTATTATTAAAAAACGTGATCGACGAAATTTCTTTAGCAAAATCGGCCGGTGTAGCTCGGGAAAAGTCGAGGGGAGTTTTGTACTTCTTAAACAGCGTATCCGTGACACGATTTACCACTTTGTCGGTACACTGCGCACTCAGCATTACAGCGACCAAGAATTGAAACGGGGTCTCATTGATGAGCTCACTCTTGGGGAGAGGGTAGGTTTTTTTGAGATAGGCGACGATTTTTCTCGCCCGTGCTTTCCTCACTGTGAACAGCGTCGAATTCATCGAGGTATCGTAACGCTATTTGATAACGATGGGAACTTCCACCGAATCATCATTTTGCGGAAGGCCAGAGGGGTTGTCCTTGAGAAACACGAGCGTAGCCGGGCCGTGATATGTGGTCGAAATTTGCACGGCGACAATAAAAGGAACTGGCGATTCATTCATCCAATCCCCCTGCGCTTGCGCTGTTGCTCGGTCTATAACGCTGTTATCTAGCGCACGCACCATGACAGGAAACTGCGCCTCAAAAAACCAGCCTCTCGGGGCGCTGCCAAAAGCTTTGAGCGTGCCGCCAGAAACGTTGGCGCCACGCGCAGGTGAAGTGACGGTAACTAAATCCGATAGAGATACTGCTTGTGTGCTTGACCCCGGCGCGGACAAGGCACTCTCATACATCGTGCTGCTCGAAACAGATGTTTGCGCTGAGTGCGGTATCACTACCGTGGGCGTTGGCATACCGTGAAACATAATGAGCGAAACCGCTGCCGCAAAAAGCAAAAAAATGATTACCCAAAGCGCTCTTTTACTCATATATGTATTATACCAAAATACGTGCGCCAAAGGGCACTTTCTGCTAGTATGGCCCGACAATGACCAAGAAAAACATAGTCGTCATTGGTGGCGGCACGGGCACCTTTACCGTGCTTCGCGGCCTCAAAAAATATCCGGTAAACCTCACCGCAATTGTTGCCATGAGCGACAGCGGAGGCTCCACCGGTATTCTGCGCGACGAGCTCGGTGTCCTCCCGCCCGGCGACGTAGTGCGCTGCCTCATCGCCCTCTCTACTTCCTCCAAGGTCATGCGCGGACTCATGGATTATCGCTTCGACGGCGGCAACCTGAAAGGCCACCGCTTTGGCAATCTTCTCCTTTCGGCACTCGAAAAACTTACTGGTTCGTTTGATGAGGCAGTAGAAACGGCCAGTGAAATTCTGCGCATCAATGGAACCGTGGTGCCGGTAACACTCGATCCGGTGCACCTCATGGCCAAGGTGGGCAAAAGGGTGGTTCGCGGCGAAGAGACTATTCAAATGACCAAGCTCAACGGTTCTCTCGAAAAACTATGGCTCGAGCCGGCGGGCCGCGCAAATCCAAAAGCACTCGCGGCAATACGCGAAGCCGATATCATCGTTATTGGTCCAGGCGGCTTTTATTCGGCGCTCGTACCAAACCTGCTCGTGAGCAAAATTCCAGAAACCATTCGAAAAAGCAAGGCGAAAAAAATCTTCGTATGCAACCTCATGACGAAAGTAGAGCACACCGAAAACTTTAGTGTTGCAGACTACACTCACCTGCTTGAGCAATATCTCGGTGGACCTATCGATATTGTCATTTATAACAATAAGACTCCGTCGGCCGCCCTCCTCAAGCGCTACGCGCGCGCGGGCGACACCCTTACTGCATGGGAAACGCTTCCCGAGAGCCGCAAACTCATCGGCGCAGACTTGATGTCAAAAACGAATCACAAGACCAATAAAATTGGTATCCCCTCGATAGAGGCATCGCTTGTACGACATGATGCCACCAAACTTGCAACACTAATCGCGAAAACTCTGGGCGTAACTTCTTAACGACGAATGCCAAATTTCTGAAGCGCCGCCAATACATCTGAGAGCGGCAATCCGAGTACACTGCTGTAATCACCGGAAATAAAGTCGGCTAAGAATCCCCCTGCTCCCTGTATCTTGTAGCCGCCGGCGCCATCCATGGGCTCGCCCGTTTTTATATAGCCTTCAATTTCTGCCGATGTGAGTTTGCGCATCTGCAGTGTTGCGCGCACTGCCTTGAGCACCCGCTTCTTTATCTTGGTATCGAGAATACAAAAGCCTGTCCAAATTTCGTGCTGCTTTCCGGAAAGTGTTCGGAGCATCATGCGTGCCTCCTTTTCACTTTCTGGCTTGCTCCAACGTTTGTTGCCCAAAGCAACAACCGTATCAGCACCTATCACTATAGCGTCTTTGTGCCTCGCGGCGACGGCCGATGCTTTGGCGAATGCCAGATTTTTTACCAGTTGCTGCGGTGAGACTTTTTGCGACATATCTTCTTCAACCTGCGGCGACTCTACGGTGAATTTTACGCAAGCTCTTTCCAAAAGCTCTCGTCGGCGAGGCGAAGTGGAAGCCAAAATGATGGTTCGTGACATATGCACAGAATGCCACATTTGCATGATAAGGAACAATGCGTATAATCTCCGCAGTCTTGTAAAAGTATCAAGAGTGCGGCTTTCCGTTGTAAGGCCGCCGGCAACTTGCCTTTGAGTAACAAAGTGAATCGAATGGCCTCCATGTATGGGCGCCCTTCGACTCCGCTCAGGGTAAAGTGCCACGGCCCTTTTGGGGAGATGCAGTAAAAAACGCTCCCGCAGGGAGCGATTTTTATAATATAAAAAGCAAGCTCCCCGCTTGAGATTTATTAAATTAAAAAATTAAGATTATGTTTCATTTATTGGAAAGATACACGGTAGAAAGCGTAACCTCGGGACACCCCGACAAAGTGTGCGATCAAATCTCGGACGCGATTTTAGATGAAGCGCTTAGGCAAGATCCCCGCTCTCGAGTTGCGTGCGAAACATTTGGTTCGCACGGCACGCTTATGATTGGTGGCGAAATAAAAACCAATGCAAAATTGAATTACACAAAAATTGCGCGCGGCGTATACAAGGACATTGGCTACACCGACAAGCTCGAGATTTTTGAAAAGGTAGCTGAACAATCGGGCGACATCGCCATGGGAGTGGATACCGGCGGCGCGGGCGATCAAGGAATCATGTACGGCTACGCCACCAACGAGACAAAAGAAATGCTCCCCCTAGGTGTGGTGCTTTCGCACAAACTCGCGCGCAGACTCGAAGAACTTCGCCGCTCCGGCAAACTGAAGTGGGCAAAGCCCGACGGCAAAACGCAGGTCACCGTCGCCGGCAGCAAAGTGCTCACCGCGCTGTGTTCAACCCAGCACGACGAGAAGGTTTCGCAAGAACAAATTCGTGCGGATCTTGTTAAACACCTTTTCCGTCCAGTTCTTGGCAAACTCGATGATATTGAGATTTTGGTAAATCCTACGGGCCAATTTATCCAGGGCGGCTTTATGGCCGATGCCGGACTCACTGGCCGCAAAATTCAGGTCGACACCTACGGCGGCCTTGCTCCACACGGCGGAGGGGCATTTTCGGGCAAAGACGCAACCAAGGTAGATCGCTCGGCTGCGTACATGTGCCGTTTTGTTGCCAAAAACTTGGTCGCAAACAAGCACGCCAAAAAGGCTATCGTGAGTGTGGCGTACGCCATAGGGCGCGCAGAGCCAGTGATGATAGAGGCCTACAGCGAAAGCGGCAAAAACCTCACCAAGATTGTGAATAAAAACTTTGACTTTAAGCCCGCCAAAATCATCAAGCGCCTCGGCCTTACACGCCCCATCTTTCGCGAAACGGCAGCCTACGGACACTTTGGCGTTGCAGGGCGCTCTTGGGAGAAGGTGGTGAAAATATAGCTGAATTGACAATTTTCCTCCTCAAGGCACTATACGCAAAGCCAGCTCTTTGAGGCTGGTAAATCATCAACGGAGAACGTCGATGACATCAAGCACATACAAACTGCTGAACGTGGCGGCCGGACCGACGCAACTCTTGCCGCACGTTGTTGTCGCAATGGGCAAAGCAATGGTTGAATTCGGCGACCAGCAGCAATCTGTGGCCGAGCACAGTCACCGCAGCCCTACCGTTCTGAAGATGATCACCGAGGCGAGGGCAAACGCGGCGCGCATATTCAACCTACCGTCGACGCACGAAGTCGTCTTTCTGCCTGGAGGCGCGCGCCACAGCTTTATGGAAGCGCCACGGCAGGTGTTGGCGACGCTGAGGTCTTCTCCCGACGAAATCGCCTATATCAGCAGTGGGCTTTGGGCTGAAGCCGCAATCGTAGAGGCGACAAAGCTTATCGGGCGCAGACCGAAGATCATCCATGTACCTTTCGGGAACGACGGGGTGCTCCGTGTGCCCGATTCGGCGCTCACGGGCATTCGTGTCGTTCACGCAACGTCTAACGAATCGGCCGATGGAAGCGGCTGGCGCGGTTGGCAACAACTCGGCAAAAACATCACGCTAATCATCGATGCGTCTTCAGACGCATGTTCGTACCCGATCGACGATTGGTCCAACATCGGCGTATATTACGCCGGTACCCAGAAAATGTTTGGGCCCGCCGGGTACTCACTCGCGATTGTCCGCAAGGACATCGTGGATGGAAGCGTAAAAGCCGCAACTTCCATGCCGCAGTGCTACGCTGAGCAACTCTCGGCACGAGGCCATGGTGGCCTCGCCAATACCATCGATGTGCCGGCGCTGTACGGCGTGGCACTCACACTGAGGGCACTCGCGGAATTCGGCGGAGCGTCAGCGATGGATCAACTCGCAGCAGAACGCGCTCGGATCATGTACAACTTCCTCGATAACAGTCGCATGTTCAAAGCGCTGATTCCAGAGCAGCTCCGGAGCCGGACGACGATGACCTTCAAGCTGGGGGACTCCGGTTTGCACAGGCCATTCGTCGACTACATGACGAGTTTGGGAATCATCGGCGTCGAAGGACATCCCGGTGTTTTCTCTAAATATGGAGGGCCGATGTGTCGCGTGTCGTTCCTCTCGCTCGCTCACACTGAAGAAGATGCCAAGCGGGTCGTGGCCGCTATGAAGCAATTCGAATCGGAGAATTGATCCGTCTTCTTGGATCAGCGGTGCTTACGCCGATTCGTAAGCCGGAGGCGGGACTGTTTTCCCGCCAAATTTTTTTTATGCTATCAAAACATGGTAAAAGTACGTATCGAACAAATCGAATTGTTGCACAAAGTTTTTATATAAAGAGTAGGCGGGCGCGAAATCATTCGCGCCCGCCTTTTCAAATTCTTATCAAGAGGTGCTTTTCCGACGTGCCGCCAAATTTCTTTGGCATGCGTTCACTTATTCCAAGTTTGTTTGCCCAGTCAGTCACGTTGAAACCGGGGTCAGTGGGTACATCTACGACGACGAAGCCTGCACGGCTGGCTTGCGCAATAAATGTGCAAGAGTCGCTCAAAGCGAACAATTTCTCGGGAATTTTCTCCAGGGCGAGCAACGCGTCGAGCATGGATGAGCACAATCCTTTGTGGCGCTCCGATAACGTAATCCATACCGTCCCAATTTCTCCCCAAGTTGGATCCTGCTTTGACGGTAGCCAACATGCGGCAAAACCACGCGGACGCCACGTTGGTGATTTTGTATCCCACAAGGCAACAGCTCGCCGACCGTGAACTTGGCGACTAAGTTTGTTTGGAGTTAGCCGGTCCAGAGACAGGCTCTCTTCTTGCAACAGCTGTTGATACAACCAATCCCATTTGCTGAATGTAGGCTCCTGGCACATTTTATTTCCCTCCTGAAAGATCATATTCGTCCACCGAATATGATCGGTTAACGAAAAATCGGCCCTGAGGCCGATTTGGAGAGTTTGAAATTTTTCCAACGCTCTAAAACAGCCTCAGATGATTAAGACTGCGACGACGAAGTGAAAGCTGCGCTAGAATATGAATCATGAAAACAGACTATCATCTGATACATAAAGTGCAACTTGTTGCGCCGCAACGGATTAAAGAGTATCGTTTCAAAAGGAAAGCGATTATTATTAAATAGCGTGTGACCCCGAACTAGCTGAGGGGAGACGAGGAGAGGGTTATCGACATCCTAAACGCACCTGTGCGTCGGATACATCTGCGGATGCCCTTCGGTTGCACTCACAACCGGAACGCCAAACGGAAAAACGCTTTGAAAACAAGGCGGCCAAATGTCTGGCGGATGAGCTCGCTTTCTCATTAAAAATTAAACAAGCACCACTATGTGTGGAATTTTTGGATATGTAGGAGAAAAACGTGACGCATCGGAAGCGGTGATGGAAGGCCTGCGTCGGCTCGACTATCGCGGCTACGACAGCTGGGGTGTTGCAGTGGTGCAAGGGAAAAAAATAACCGTTGAGAAACAAGTCGGCGTGGTCTCGAAAGAACGGCCCACGCTCCCCGACGCAACAATAGGTATCGGCCACACCCGCTGGGCTACCCACGGCAAAGTAAACGTGCAGAACGCGCACCCGCACTATTCCTCGGACAAATCGTTCGTATTAGCGCAGAACGGCATCGTGGAGAATGTGGAAGAGTTGCGCACTGCGCTCAGAAAAAAAGGCTACGAATTTATTACCGAAACGGACACGGAGGTCATTGTTCGTTTGATCGAGGAAAAACGCATGCGGGCAAAATCGTTGGAGGAAGCCGTGCGGCTCGCCTTCAAAGAACTTACAGGTCGCAACACTGTCATTGCGCTCTCCGATACGGGCGATATTGTTGCAGCGCGCAACGGCTCCCCTCTCGTACTTGGCATCTCAAAAAACAAGAAGGAGCTCTACTTCTCGTCCGACGTCTTTTCCTTTGCGCCGCACGTTGCAGAAGTGCTCGTCTTAAACAACGGGGATTTGGCAGTGTGCCGAAACGGCTCATTTAGCACATTCGACATAGCATCAGGGAAAAAACTCAAGCAAACGTGGGAACAGAGCCGACTTAAGGACGTGTCGGTAGATAAAAAAGGCCATCCACACTTCATGGAAAAGGAGATAGAGGAAGCTCCGTTTGTCATTCGTCAAGTGGTGGCCGAACAAGACAAAAAATACATCGAACTCGCTCGCGCAATAAAGAAAGCGCGCAATGTGTACTGCATCGGATCGGGTACCGCAGGCGCTGCTGCTGCACAAACTGCATACTATCTCCGCGAGATCAGCGGCATAAACGCAAAAGAACTGATAGGAGCCGAGGCCAATGAATATCGCGCACTCATAGGTAAGGGAGACCTTCTCATAGCACCATCGCAAAGCGGTGAAACTGCCGACGTTTTGGAAGTGCTTGAAAAAGCAAAGGCTAAGAAAGCACTCATCGCTTCCCAGGTGAATATGCCCGGCAGCATGATGACGCGCCTTTCGGACTACCCTTTTATGGCAAACGCTGGTCCGGAAATTTGCGTCATGTCGACGAAAATTTTCGTCTCCCAGATAGCCTGGGGCTATCTCGTAGCAAAGGCTGTTGAAGGTAA
>JAYTRG010000024.1:0-2914 GCA_043746305.1 Candidatus Parcubacteria bacterium | reverse complement strand
CGTAGTCGCTGACGATGTACCCGGCGGTTTTGAGCTGCTCGATTTCCTGCGCACCCGTCAAGTCGAGGCCCATGACGGTCACGATGATGTGCCCGTGCTCGTTATGCTCGAACATCGCGGGTCCCCAACAGGACTGGCGCTTCACGAACTTCTTGAATTCCACAAGCACCACCTCGCCGTCGTTTCCGGCGAGCAGGTTGTCAAGGTCGTCTTTCGGCCCCCGCACTGCGGAGAGCGGAAGCCTTCCGAGCATGCCTGTCGACATGGTCGTCCTCCTCGTTGTTTGAAAAGAGCCGCAAATATGGGCGAATCCCACACCTATCAGCCGCTATGCATTGTATACCATTTTAGGCAGTTCTGTCAAGAGCAACGGTTATATTAAGAAAAATCTGGGCGACTGATGGGATTTGAACCCACGACCGCCCGGACCACAACCGGGAGCTCTACCGCTGAGCTACAGCCGCCATTCACCGATTTATAGCAAACTTCTCTCCTTCGCGCGAATCCGCTTATTGTGTACTAGCGACGAGCGATGCCGTCGTCGAGGCATCGACCACTGTAAACGATATGCGGCCAATGAGTGCGCCATAACTCGTAAGCACATCCACGCGCCACGCTCCAGGCTCGGCAGAGAGTATTTCACTATACCCGCGATACCCGCCGTCGCGCCCTCCATAAATGGGAAAAGTGATTTCGCTTTCGGTCACCCATTGTTTTTGTGAAGCACTGTACCACTGCCAGCGGTGTAACACTGTGGTCGAGAGCCCGCTTGGCGCAAAAATAGCACTCCACACAAACACCGGCTCCCCCGGCGCGCGATGATACACGGGTGTGTAGTTGAGATATTGCTCATACCAAGGAAGCTTCTCACCTGCCAACGTGTAGCTTCCGTCAATTTGCCGCTCTATGTCGTGATACACGCCGCCACTTTTGAGTGCCAGCGGAAGCGGCGGAATAGCATTGGTAAAATAAAGGACATTGAAAACAAGATATATACTCCCCACAAGAACAAACGCGCGATACTTGCCGCTCCTGTTTTTTGATATGCCAAGTAGCGCAGCGAGGAACGCGGCCATCACAGCAAGCGCGAGAGCGCCGCTCCAAAGAAACATAACCGGACCAATGGTGTGAAATACGACAGGAAGAAAGAAAGTCAGGAATGAAAAAAGAACGGTGAAGTAAATGCCTATCTGCACGAAAAAACGGGCATAAAAATGCGAGAATCGCTCATTGGCCAAAACGAGCGCGGCAATGCCTATCACAAATATCCACGACACGGCAATATTTGCGCTCCTCGAATAGAGCGAAAGGTAGGCGGAAAAAAGTCCGCCAAAAGCAAACTGGACGGCCACCAAAAAAATAGGGAGTGATTTCACCCATCGCGGACGCCGTATATACCCTTCTTGAATGAGGTTGATGAGAATAATGCAGACGGCCGAGACCACAAGGTAGGTAAAGAGGATCGCATTGGTGAGAAACAAATCGACTCGCTTCGCGAGGAATAAATTATCGGCCAAAAATCCGGCAACGAGCGAGACGGGCGAGACATAGCGTGAGTACCATACAGTCAGCTCCTCTATACTCCTCGGAAGCCTGAATCTCCTAATCATGGCGTGATTGTAGCGGCTAGAACTCTCGCCTCCAACTTATGTGCGAGACCGATGCGCTATGCAAGGTACGCAGGTGGAGACTCCTCAACGCCAGAGCGATTGTTGGCAAGACGCGTAAGAGCATAAAAAAGAGAGGACAGCCTGTTGGCATACGCGCGACTCGAAGTGCTTACTGCTCGCTCGCCGCTTTCATGCAGTCCCACCAAACGACGCTCAACTCGGCGCGACACCGCCCGCGCAATGTCGAGTCGCGCCGAAAACTCGGTTGCGCCCGGAACAAGAAAGCTCGTCACGGGCGGAAGCGCGTTTTCTATTTCTTTGATAAGTTCTCCGAGCCGCTCCACCGAGGTAAGCGGGATCAGCTTTCCCGGCGCGCCGGCAACCTCTGCCTGCAGTGTGAAAAGATGATCTTGCACGTCGCGCAGAAGCGTTTTTCCTTGCCTACCGCACACGTCGAAATCGTTTGGACATTCGGCCTTACACCAGCCAGTAATGCCATTGAGCTCATCGAGCATACCAAGTGCCTCAAATACGGGCGAAGTTTTTGAAACCCGCTGCCCGCTTAGAGTATCAAAAAGCTTGCTTGTTCCCCCATCGCCTTTTCCCGTATAGAACGCCATAGAATATTATATGAGAGAAACAATAGCAGCGATTCCGGCGATAGCCATGATCCCTGTTGTAAGCCATCCAATCCATGTAATAGCTGGGTGGTTCACGTATTCCTGCATAATGCCCTTATCGCTACTCATGCGAACAATCAAAAATAAGACAATGGGAGCAACGAGACCATTTGCAACCGCTGAATATATGAGCGCCTTAATGGGATCGAGGCCGGTGAGGTTTAGGATAAAACCGAGCGCCATAGAAATAATGATGATGCCGTAAAACGCATACGCTTCTTTGAGTTTGCGGTAAAGACCATATTTCCACCCAAAACTCTCCGAGAGCGCGTACGAGGTAGAGCCAGCGAGCACAGGAATTGCCAACATGCCTGTTCCGATGATGCCAATTGCAAACAAAAAGTACGCAGCATCTCCCGCGAGAGGTCGCAGTGCGATAGCGGCGTCGGCCGCAGTTACGATGTTCGTAATGCCATGGGCGTAGAGCGTTCCTGCACATGCGGCAATGATGAAAAACATGACCACATTAGAAAAGAACATGCCCGACCACACGTCCGTGCGTATTTCGCGCACATCTCTCTTCGAGACATGTTGGTGCCATGTCGGATCGTTTTGCTGCAATGCACTGCCATTGGCATGACGATTAGTATGGTGTCTGTTGCGCAAATTTTCCTCCTCAACTTC
>JAYTRG010000023.1:0-29384 GCA_043746305.1 Candidatus Parcubacteria bacterium | reverse complement strand
CGAGCACGTGAACGATTTTTCCACTTTGTAACGGTGCTACAATACGTTTGTGGAAACGCGCGACACAAGCAGCGGTTTTTCTGGTGTACACCAGCGTGCCCTTTCGATTCCTTTGCTCGCAACCGCCTCAGTTTGCGTTGCAATACTCCTCGCTGTTATCTTTTATGGAATAGTGAATGCCTCACGCCAAGAATATGTAAGTGTTCCGCAAAGCGCGATCACGGCGCAGGTAGGTAGTGGCAACATTGCGAACATCTCTCCCGTAACAGAAAGTGCCGCCATCGCCACAAGCGACATTGCACAAGTAGGGCCAGAAATTGTTGGCCAACTCGTGCAGCAATACCAGCAGATGAAGGCCAGCGGCACCTATTCACCAGAGGCGGCAGGGCAAGCCGCCCAACAGCTTGCCAGAGCCGTATCGGTTCTCGTTCCGTACAAACAATACACGGTATCAAACCTTCATACTTCGAGCGACACATCATACGCTGGCATGCTCGCATACCGCGCTGCACTCAAACAAGCGCTTGCACCCATGATAGGTATAAAAGATTTGGAAATCGCGGTGTTTGCAAAATATTCCGCGAACAAAAATCCTGTCTATCTTAATCAATTGAATTCCATTATCACTACCTACAACTCCTCGACCGCCGCCGCCGCCGCCGTACAAGTGCCGCAAGATGCAGTTCCATATCACCTTGCCATTTTAAACGCCATGGGGCAGTTTAGCTCCACGCTTCAGGCGCTCGTAGACAACGCGAACGACCCGATAACAACAGTGACGCTTTTGCGCTCATACAATGACGCCGAAGGCGCGATGGTTTCCTCCTTCAATTCACTCGCGCTCTACTATGCTCATCACAAACAATCATGAATACGCGCCGCTACATACCAATTCTCCTTGCCTTTTCTCTGTACGCAGTTTTTCCTTTTCACGCGCGGGCACAAACCTGTTCAAGCGCTGGATTTTCAACAGACGGGTCAATGACTCCATGCACACTTGCCTCAAACGCGCCAGCATCCCAGGTAACCTCAACCCCAGGGAACGGAGGCATCTTTAGCTGTTCTGCACCGGGAGCGTCTTCCATTGCATCCGCTTCCGCCCTTGGCGGTACGTACGTTCCCGTATCAGATTCTGCAGTCGAGCTCAACACGGGAACTCTCACCTATAAAACGTGCGTCCTGCAGGAACTCGCAAACCAGCAAAAACAGGCGGTGACGGTTGCCTACGTGCAACAGGAGTACAGCCAACTTTCAAGCGGCCGCAATGGAAATCCGTACTGGGTGGTTAATTATGGCAACGACCAACAAAAAGTGGCAGACACAGCAGTAAATAACACCGTAAATAGCGGACTTTTTCAGACAATAAACCCTGCTTTTCAATCACAAGTACAGACCGCGGTTTTGCGAAATTACTACGCCACCACGCGTGCTCCGCAAGACGCACTCGCCTGCCCCTATGCAAATCTAGAAAGCGCTCTCGACGGCCAAACTACCGATGTGCTCGGCGCGCTCGGCGCATTCGTGCAGTATCCAGCATGTAACCCCTATCAGGCATACGCTATTGCGCAAAATCAAGTGAACAACAACATTGGTGCCGCAGAGAGCGAATGGCTCAACAGGCTCAACTGGAACAATGGAATTTACGACGCCCAAGATACTAACGGCAATGTGGTGGTGCCCGGCATACTCCTCAATGCCGTGGCAACTCAAGCTATGACATCCGGCTTTAGGCAGCTCGAAAACGCAAACGACATAGGACAAATGGTGGGACAATTCTTTACTGGTATTGGCTCGTACCTCCTCTCTGGCCCCTCCTCGGTCGCGGGCGTGCAACAGTACATAGGCAATGCCGTGCAACAGCAGCAAAATTCACTTGCCAGCAGCGCTATAAGCACCGGTCTTACCAATCTGTACCAAATCATCAAATGGGAGCAGCAGTACAACGGCTTGCAGCAGCAGATGGCGAGTACGATAAGCAGCGCCATTGTGCAACTGCGCGGAGCCGAGAGCACCTGCTGGACGCTCATAACGCAAAATGTATGCACAGGCGCGGTTACTTCTACCCCGAGCGGAGGTGCGCAATGCACCAGCAAGAGCGGCGCAACGCTCACCATAGCCACCTCCACCGCCTTTTCTAGCGCGGTCATTACTTCTTCCAACTTTGCCGCGCTCGCACAAGCACTCGCAAGCCGCATCGACGTCTCAAACCAAAACCTTGCCACACTCAACATCCTCGCCGCGGAGCTCCAAAGCGCTGACTCAGCAAAACAAAACCTAGGCCTTTCGCAACTCAACACCATCATCAATGCCAACCCGCCCGTTCTTCATGTGCAGGCAAACATCACTCAGGCACAAGACGAACTCACCCAGGTGCAGGCTGCAATTGCCGGGCAGCAAACAGGCGTCGTGCTTACCACCATTCAGGGCTGGGCAGGCAACGATACAAACGGGGGCAAAGGAACGATAGGCTGGAATGGTGACCCCTCTTCAGGCGCAGGCTGGTGCAATGTGCCGACTTCCTCTGGAAGCACTCCTTCGGCCGCGCAGCAGCAAACTCTTACCAACTGGACGAGCGCTTGGACACATTGAGTATGAAAAATGCACTGATAAGCATCTCTTTTTTTGCTCTCGCACTAGGTTTTATTTTTGTTCCCTCTACAAATCAGGCTAATGCTGCGTCATGTCCATCTGGAGGAACATTGACTCTCCAAGGCAGCAACTCTGTTAGTTGGACAGGGCACGAGAATGCGTCGTACGCATGTTCATATTCGGACGGTAACGGAGGGACTCTCATCACATTTGTGAATGCCGATGGAACTACACAAACCGGGGGCGGTGCATCAATAGTACCAAGTCGCCTTGGCTCAATACAAATAATGAATGACCAACAAGGGAACACGACAGCAACTGATCACCCACTTAACTCGTCTGGCAGTTGCGGTGTTTTGGCATTTGTGACATTTGATTTTAGTGCTTGTATTTGGAGACCGCTCCTTGCTGCAATAGGTTCGTTATTCCTCTTTCTTGGTGCGGCTTTTTTGAGACTCGCCGGCTATATATTTGATCTCTTGATTTGGAACGTTGTCATTGGCTTTGGATCGTGGGTTGGAGCCGGCACACCCATCTCAAGCGCAATCACCCTCGGTTGGACCGTATTTCGTGATCTTGCAAATATTGTGATTATTGGCTCATTCGTATTTATTTCCATCAGTCTTATTTTGGGCCTCCGCGAATTTGGGCAAAAGCGCCTTATAGCCAATGTGCTCATTATAGCGGTGTTGCTCAATTTTAGTCTGCTCTTTACCAAAATGGTTATTGATTTTTCAAACTTTACCGCATATCAGTTTTACGCTGCGGCGGCCGATCCAAAAATTACCTCTACCGACCCCACGACCGGCCAGACAAAATTTGATATCGCCAGTGCCTTTCTTGCCCCAATGGGCATCACGAGCATATGGCATGTTGGCAGTCTCACGGCCAACGTCGCAGATGCAAGCGGCAGCGGATGGACTGGTTTATTTTATGGTTTGTTTGGCGGAATGATGCTCACGTGGATTGCTGTCATTCTTCTCTATGGGAGTTACTTAATTATCGTCCGAGGAATTTTATTTCTTGTGCTGATGTTTACCTCAGCAGGCGCATTTGCCACGTTCCTGGTTCCGCAACTTTCTGGCGGTAAATTTGGCTTCAGCGCATGGTGGAAAGCGCTCTTAAATGCCGCTATTTTTGCTCCGCTCCTCATGCTATTTCTGCTTGTGTCCCTCAGGCTTACAAATGCCATTTCACCGCAACGCGGCCAAATTGCTTTAAGCGCATTTTTCGACCCAACCTTGGCGGCCTCCCCAGCTTTAACTCCGGGCTCCGCGTTCTCTGGCGCATGGGGCTCGATATTCAACTTTATCGTCATCTCCGGCCTCCTGTTCGCCTCGTTTAAAATCGCTTCCAAAATCGCCTCCTCCATGCCGGGCTCGGGGGCGCTTGGTTCCATTGCCTCGGCCGCAATGGCGGCTGGGCGAGTGGGAGTGGCAGTGGCTACAGGAAACCCCTTGGCACTTCGCTTACGATCCAATATGGCGGAGTCGAGCGCTGCGCGTAATGAGGTGAAGGCGCGAGGGAACTTTAGCGCAAGTGACAAAGCGGCAAGCCAAGCAGATGACTTGCGCAAAGCTGGGTATACGAAAGAGGCGAACACTGCGCAGGGTGGCGCAGAACGCTTGGGCGCGCAGGGCAGGTACTTTAGCAATCGCGCCAATATCGCGAGAGGCGCGATATTGCCCAATGCAGGTCTCGAACAAAAAATAGGTGGCGCGATTCAGCGCGAAGTCTTTGGAGGCGGTTCAGCAACGACATCTACTGCGGCTGCTTCTACGCAAAGTGGGCTTTCGCTGAAAGAGTCGCATAAGGAACTGAACGCGGCGAAAGAGCAATTGGCTTCCAAGAATGCTGGGTACGCAGAGACACAACAAAGTTTCCAGCAAGGTATCCAGCAGATGGCCACAATACTCGAAAAACACGCGTCAGACGAGGCGGGAAAGCCAGTGCAGATAAATCCGCAATCGCTCCGCGACGCGCTTGAACCACATACAGATGCCGCAGCAAGCGCAGGACGGGCAATGAACAATGATGAAATTAAGGAGATTATTCAAGCTACAATGGGCGGTAGCGGTCTGAGCAAAGATCAAGTAACTGCGGTTGAAAAGCGAATAGCATCATCTTCCTCAGAAATGAGCGCCGCGCGCCACCGCATAGACGAGGCGCATGCCAAGGCCATGGAATGGGAGTCGAAAGATCCCGGTATTCTAAAAGCCAAAGAAAAAATAGCTCAGTTAAAAATTGCAATTGACGTGCCTGTTTCTCCTCAAATACCAAACGCAGCGCAGCCCGCCAACATAATTGCAAACACACCTTCGGCGAACTTTGGCGAACTCGTTGATGCGTTTAGAAAACAGCAAGCAAATCTGCAAGGGCAAGAAAGAGTTACTTTGAACATCCGCAACGCGGTGCTGAACCTTCAATCATCTAACGCTCTGCAAAATCCAGACAACGTAAACGAACGCTCTAATTCTGCACCCAAAGATGCCAATGTCCCATTCCAAGCACCAGCTCCTCCCAGCAATCAAAGCGTTAATGCAACATTCAAACCGGTAGATCTCGGCGGCACATCTGGTAATACAGGGAATAAAATTCCATAATTCTATGAGTTCAGACACAAATATTGATATACAGTCACAGCTCGCCGCGCGATTTGCGCAGCTTCCTAAGGTTGTGCAAGATGCTATTCTCTCGGCCGATGTTGAGGCGCACATGCGCGAACTCTCAGCAAAGCACCAGCTCCATTTTGACCAGTGGGCCATGCTCGAAAACGAAGTTATGTTTGCCTTACTTGGCATGCAGCCTATAGAGCAGTTAGCGGCAAACATAGAAAAACAGGTAGGAGTAGAACACGAGGTGGCAATAGCGCTTGCCGATGATGTGTCGCGCATTGTCTTTGCTCCCATCCGCCTTGAGCTTGTGCACAACACTGCAGAATCGTTGGGCGCACAGGTGCAGAACACTGCGCCTGTGCCGCCAGGGACTCCGCCGCCACCACCGCCAGAGGGAAAAGCTATTCGCACACCACTTTCAGAAGAGTACGTTTCAAATCAGCCTAGCCATGAGCGAAAGAGCGGCGAGAGCGATCCCTATCGAGAACAAATCGCCTAACGCGTTATACTTACAACACAATGCAATTCCAAATTCCGCAGTTCATCGAGGTTGAGGACAAGATTTTTGGGCCGTTTACCTTTAAGCAGTTCGTGTTTATGGGCGGGGGAGCAGGTACGTCGTACATACTCTATCGCATACTGCCCATCTATCTTGCGCTCCCCTTAATTGCTGGCACGGTAGGTCTTGCGGCCGCACTTGCGTTTCTCGAATACAATGGCCGTCCGTTTATTATCGCAATTGAACATGGATTTTATTTTGTACTCCACCCAAAGCTTTATTTATGGAACAACGAGCGCAAACGCATAAAAGCAGCCGCAAAAACGCAAATTGCTCCCGCAAAGTCGGAGGTATATATTCCCAAGCTATCCGATAGCCGTTTGCACGAGCTTGCATGGTCGCTCGATATTAAAGAACGTATCGCAGGCGGGTTTGCATCCGAAGACGAGCGGGCGCAGGGCGGGGGAGTAATTGCACCCATTACCACCATGCGCAATATGGCGCCCCGCCGATAGCAATTCAGCTCATCTAAAAATTGTACGTTACAATAATCATGCACAGACATTTTCTCTAACGTATGCCCCAAGCGTCCCAAGCAAAAAATTCGCGCTCGACACAGGACTTTGTGCCTATTTCGGAGGTGCGCGACGGTGTCGTGATGCTGAAAGACGGCTCAATGCGCGCGATTCTCTTGGCCTCAAGTATCAACTTTGCGCTTAAAAGCGAGGACGAACAGACCGCTTTCATCGTACAATTCCAAAATTACCTCAACTCGCTCGACTTTACGACCCAAATTCTCATTCAATCGCGCATGCTCGACATCCGTCCTTACATTGCCACGCTTGAGGTCGCTTACAAGGAGCAGCTCAACGACTTGATGCGTATCCAAATCCGCGAGTACATAGAGTTTGTTAAAAGTTTTACCGAAGCAGCAAGCATAATGACAAAAAACTTTTTTGTTGTCGTGCCGTTTTCTGCACCCCTTATGTCAAAGGGCAAAAATCCCGTACGTTCTTTTTTACCGTTTGGCAAAGCAAAAGACGAGGGCGTGAATGACACCAGTTTTGAGGAGGCCGTGAGCCAGCTCGAGCAGCGCGTCTCCATAGTGCAACAAGGGCTCATACGGACAGGCGTGCGCACCGTGCAGCTCGGCACCGAAGAAGTTATCGAGCTTCTGTACAAAATGTTCAACCCTGGAGAAGAGGGTAAGCCGATGCCACTCAGCAACCAATATTAGAGACGCGGTTTTTCTTTTCACATACACGCAGTTTTTCCACTAGTCGCTAACCGCTCATAGCTATACACTAAGTACATGTCTCTCTTAGACTACCTACCATTTGGCAAAAAAGATGACAAAAACGCCGAGGTGCTTCCGGTTTTACCGAACGAAATCTATCGCGCCGGGGTTCTCGATCTGCAAGATGTAATCGCCCCGCATGCACTCAAAATCAACTCGAAAGAACTCGATCTCGGCGAGAAAATAGCGCGCACATTCTTTGTCATATCGTATCCTCGGTTTCTAACCACCGGCTGGTTTGCGCCGATTATCAACATGGACAAAGTGCTCGACATTTCACTATTCATCCACCCCTTGGACACCAATGAGATGCTGCGTAAATTCCAGAAAAAAGTTGCCGAGGTGCAAAGCCAAATTTCCACTCGCGAACAAAAAGGCATGGTACGCGACCCGCAGCTCGATACTGCCTACTCCGACCTCGAGCACTTGCGTGATTCATTGCAGCAAGCGCAAGAGCGCGTGTTCGACGTGGGACTCTATCTCACCATCTACGGAACCACGCGGGAAGAATTAGACAAAACTGAAACTGAAGTACGCAGCGCACTCGAAAGCCGCCTCGTGTATATACGACCGGCGCTCTTCCAACAAGAGCAGGGGTTCCGCTCTATATTACCGCTCGCCAACGATGAACTCGAAGTGCACACTAAGCTCAATTCCGCCCCGCTTTCGTCAATTTTCCCATTTATTTCGTTCGACCTCACGAGTGACCGCGGAATTCTCTACGGCATCAACCGCCACAACTCCTCGCTCATTCTCTTCGACCGATTCTCGCTCGAGAACTACAATTCTGTAACCTTTGCCAAATCGGGAAGCGGCAAAAGCTATACCACCAAGCTCGAAATATTGCGCTCCCTCATGTTCGACGTGGAAGTTATAGTCATCGACCCGGAGCGCGAGTATGAATTTCTTGCGGAAACAGTGGGCGGCAGGTACTTCAACATTTCACTTTCCTCCGAACACCACATAAACCCCTTTGACCTTCCAGTGCCGCGCGAAGACGAAAATCCCGCGGATATTTTGCGAAACAACATCATCGCGCTTGTCGGGCTTTTCCGCATTATGCTGGGGGGTCTCACCCCAGAGGAGGACGCGGTCATTGACAAAGCTATTACCGAAACGTACGCACTCAAGGACATCACCACGGACTCTAACTTTGCCGCCATAGAGCCGCCGCTCCTCTCTGACTTTGAACTGGTGCTCTCGGGCATGGAAGGCTCGGGAAGCTTGGTGCAGCGACTTTCTAAATACACCAAGGGCACCTGGAGCGGATTTATAAACCGGCCCACAAATGTGGACATGAACAAAAAACTGGTTGTATTTTCCGTGCGCGATATGGAAGACGACCTTAAACCGGTTGCTATGTATATTATTACGCACCATATTTGGAACATGGTGCGGAAAGAGCTTCGCAAGCGCCTCCTCGTCATCGACGAGGCATGGTGGATGATGCGCAGCGACGATACTGCGAGCTTCCTATTTGGTATTATTAAGCGAGGTCGAAAATATTTTCTCGGCGTCTCCACCATTACGCAAGACGTCTCCGACTTTCTAAACTCTCCCTACGGCGTTCCGATGATTACCAACTCCTCAATACAATTGCTTCTTCGCCAGTCGCCTACCTCGGTCGACTTAGTGCAACAAACATTTAAACTTTCGGACGAGGAAAAATATCTCTTACTGGAGAGTGATGTCGGGGAGGGGATATTTTTTGCGGGTCTCAAGCACGTGACACTCAAGGTAATCGCCTCGTATACCGAAGATCAAATTATCACTTCCGACCCGTCGCAAATTCTCGCCGCACGGAAGGCAAAGGACGATCTCGCTCTTGCAGAAGCCCCGCCACCCGTACCTCTTGCTCCACGCGACCCAAGCATCACTTCTAAAGCGGGGCCTGTCAGCACGGTAATTCC
Organism: Candidatus Parcubacteria bacterium; assembly: GCA_043746305.1. Classification (GTDB taxonomy): domain Bacteria; phylum Patescibacteriota; class Minisyncoccia; order Phycocordibacterales; family UBA2100; genus UBA10103. Next base: position 20,474 of record JAYTRG010000023.1, on the reverse strand, counting down.
TGAGAGCGTACGGCGGGCCGCAATCCTCGAGATGCAAACGCCTGACTTTCCCCGCATATTAGCAAAACCTATTCCGCCGGAGATTAATGCTCCCATCGTATGATGCGATTTGCGCCAGTTATTATCGCCGCCGCATGTGCTCTCATTCCGTTTGCAGCAGCGGCCCAGTTTTATTTGTCGAACACAGGCACCGACATAACCATTACCGCGAACCCGGCTCACCCAGGACCGAACCAGAAGGTGTCTCTCACTGTCACCAGTGCGCTACTCAATCTCTCGAGCGCCGATATTACATGGACACTAAATGGGCAAACGCAGCAAGAAGGCGTCGGAAAAACGCAGATAACTATCACAACCGGAAACGCGGGGGAAAGCACCAGTGTGGAAGCAATCATCTTAGCGAGCGGACAACAATCAAATGCAACGCTTGTACTCACGCCTCAAACGGTAGACTTGCTCTACGATGCAGCTTCGTATGCGCCGCCATTTTACAAAGGACGCTCGCTCGCTTCGTCCGCGACATCAATTCGCGTGGAAGCAGTCCCGCACTTTATCGGAACGAGCGGAGAAATGGCCGCGAACACGCTCGTGTATACGTGGACGCAAGATGGGAACGTTCAAGGCTCGCTCTCCGGCATAGGGAAATCAACCATTATCCTCGGTCCGCCGCCCCTTTTTGGCGCAAGTACAATCTCGGTTCAAGTGAGCACCGCAGACGGCACTAGTGTCGCAAGCAACTCTATTGTTGTACCCGCCCACGACCCAGGGGTAACGCTATACCTTGATCACCCGCTCTTTGGTATTGAATATTACAATGCAGTCCAAAGCAGAGGCAGTCTTCCAGACACCGAGGCCACGTTTGCCGCAATTCCATACTTTGTTGCGGCCAAAAGCCCGGATAGTCCAAGCCTTAATTACGTCTGGTATGTAAACGGCTCGCTTGTTGCATCAGCGGCTTCCTCAAGCAGCGAAATTACCATGAATGCGAATGGTATCACCGGCCCTACAAACTTCTCTCTTCATCTAAGATCTTCCATCGATCCACTTCTCAGCGCTGACGGTGCATGGACAATGAGCTTTGGACAATCAGGAGACAGTTTTGCTTCACCTCTCGCGAGCCCTGCGCCACAAACCAGCGCGTTTCATTCGCAGTAATAATATGGAGAAAACGATTCGCCTATTGAAGTACGCAATCATGGTTATCGCCATGGCGGCGCTTGGTGGAGGAGCGAGCTACTATCTGTACCAACGCTCTCACGGAGCCAGTGCACCGAACACAACCTCAGGTTCGGTGCAAACCCTCCTTACTACCAGTGTCTCTGGCGGCCCCCTCCCCAGTAGCGTCACGGTTAGCACATCAACAAGCTCGCAACAAAATCCCCCTCACGCCCAGAAACGCCTCTGGCGAGCCTCACTCGGCCCCGTAGCTGGGTTTGCTTTCACTGCAAGTAACGTAGCGTCTACCACTAACCTCTACTTTGTGGAGCGAGCGAGTGGCAACGTCTTTGACGCAGACACCGCGAATGAAACAATACTCAGGATCACTAATACTCTCGTCCCAAAAACGTACGAGGCGCTGTTTTCGCAAAACCCAGGTATAGTGCTATTGCGTACAATTGATAGCGACACGATAACAACGCTTCTTGGCGTCTTTGCAACACCAGAAAGTACCAGTACGTTCCCCGGCGCCTTAAGCGGCCCGCTGCTTCCCAACAATATTCGATCTATCGCGATTGACGCAACTTTAAAAAATCCCAAAATTTTCTACACCGTAACATCCGGAAACAAGACAGAGGGCGTACTCTCAACGCTCCGAGGCGCAAACCCTAAACAAGTGTTTATATCCACGATCGGGAGCTGGAGAAGTTTTTTGGCGGGCGGCACCCCTATCATACTCGAAAGTCCGAGCGACGGGATTCCTGGGTATGCGTATGCCGTATCACAAAGTGGCTCTCGTTCACTACTAATTGGTCCCGTTCTCGGCTTGCAAATACTTCCGAATTCCACAAATTCCGCACTACTCTTCAGCGGCTCGGACGGCGGACAAGTGTCACTGTACGCAAAAATAGGCACGGGACAACCCATCAAGCTGCCACTTTCAACCATCGCGGAAAAATGCGCTTGGGCTCCGGGGAAAACACTGATCGCATACTGTGCCGTGCCTCAAACCATTCCCTCTAGCGGGTTTCTTGACGACTGGTACCGGGGCGTCTACCACAGCAACGACGTGTGGTGGCAGGTGAACATTAAAGATGGCACAACAGAGGTTTTGTATACGCCCACGATCCCATTTGATGTACATGACCCATTGGTAGACCCTTCGGGCAATTATCTTGCCTTTACAAACGGAAATGACCTCTCGCTCTGGGTACTTCGTATCGTGCAATAATATACACATGAAGCTTCGGCATCTTTTTGTCACTCTAAGCACCTTACTCTATACGCTGCCGCTCGTAGTTTTTGCGGCAACGGCAACGCCGTTCGTTCCGCTTGATAACTCGATTTACAACAAATCACCCATTCAAAATCTATACCAGAATACTCAAGCAGGCTCTTTTGGAGGCACGTTAAATGGCCTCATGACCATCGCAATATCGATTGGTGCGTTTCTCGCAGTAATAAAATTGGTTCAGGCGGGTTTTTTGTATCAAGGCGGCGATGCTTGGGACAAAAAACAACAAGCGAAAGAAATACTTCAAAATGTAATTCTTGGACTTCTTCTCCTTTTTGGGGTTTGGTTGATTTTATATCAAATTAACCCCTGCATCCTCGACCTTTCTCGCATATTCCAAGACTTCACCGGCAACGGCACAGCTGCCTGCGCACCAACCGGAATTTAACCGCTCGATTACGCGGCGTACTTGATTACAACGCGACGATTGCGTCCCTCTCCCTGAGATTCGGTGGTTACATTTGGCTCACTTTGAAGCACCGTATGGATGATGAGGCGCTCGTAGGCGCTCATAGGCGTAAGTTCAACATCATACTGAAAGCTACGAGCTCGCTCAGCCATCATCTTTGCCTTTTGCTGCAAATCTTTAATCTGACGCGTTCGGTATTCGTCAACGTCAACTAAAAAGAGCGGCGTGTCTTGCCTGCCACCTTCATCTTGAGCCGAAAAAAGCTTCTTCTCTGCAATCTTTTTTACCAAATGGTCAATCGCATGGATAGTGTCCCCATGCATACCAATTAAGTCGCGTGTATTTGTGGCGCCTCCGATTGCGAAAATAGTCTGTCCCCCCACTTCCGTCACCGACACGGACGCTTGATAACCCATAGAAACGAGAAAATCTTCAATGATATGTTGAATGTCATTCATGGAGGCACTATACTCCTCCATCTCCTTTTCTCAAAAGCGCCGGCCGCTCACTAATTCCTGACCTATCATAAAGGCATTGGCCGTAAGGTAATACAAGGGTGCCGCTGCGGGAAGAATATACGCTATCACGCCAAACATAAGCGGCATCATATAGCGAGCCTGCAAATCGAAACTGCGAGCCATGTCTTTTGATAGAGATGCCTCGACAGGGGAGTCGTCCTGGCGTTTACCCATAGAAAGGCGGGTGTAGAGGTACTGAGAAAGGGCGACAAGCGCAGCAAGAATAATGTTTTGATGAGCCGCCATGTTCACAAACCCCAAAAACAGCATGTTGACACCGTCGGGAGCGTGCACAAAAGGATATAGTATCGCAGAGTCAACCTGAGGCAATCCACTTCTTGCAAACATATAGTAGAGCGAGAATAGTATAGGAATTTGCACCAATAAGAGCCAAAACCCCGCCGAAATTGAGACGTTTCGCTCTTTATAGAGCTTCATAATAGCCTCATGTTGCTTAGTTTTATCGTCTTTATACTTCTTTTTAAGCTCCTCTACCTCAGGCCCTACCTTCTTCATGGCAAGCTGAGATTCCACGGCGCGTCTCGAGACTGGGTAGAGGATGATGCGGACAATAATGGTAAGGATAATTACCGCAAACCCCACGTCATGCCCAGGCAAATGCCCGATGAAAAAGATGAGTGCATTATAGAGCGGTACGTAAATTACCGTATGAAAAAATCCGACAATAGCGCCAAACATTCCGAGATTGTAACCCGCGGTCTAAAAAAGACATAGAAGGTGCGCCAATTACTCGCCAGCGGTGACTGTTCCCCCGTCTAAAAACAACGCGCAAGTACAGCTTTGACCTCGTGTTTAAATTCTGAAAAGGGAATTGTAAGCGCGTTTTTTTTTGGATACACAACAATACTCCAGGCGCCTATCCATGCGAGTTCCGGCCGAAAGGCCTCGCGACAGCGGCGCTTGAGCGCGTTACGATCCGTTGCCCTTGCCGCAATTTTTTTTGATACAACACAGCCAAATAATGGCTTATTATTTATGTTTTTTGCTATTGAGAGCGAAATATTTGTACTATGCACTCTTCGAGCAGAGGCTGTGCGAAATGCGCTTCTTTCAATTCTGTGCGCTGCTGGCATTCTAAAGGGCTAGCTTTGCCCGACCTTTTCTGCGTCGGCGAGCGAGTACCGCCTTACCGCTCGTAGTTGCTGTGCGCGCCAAAAAACCGTGCGTACGCACCCTTTTCAGTTTTTTTGGCTGATACGTTCTCTTCATGCACATATAATACGCTATGATTAGTTACATTTCAACCTTTATGCGCTAAGTCATGAGTCTGGTAACAATTAAAAACGAATTGAAAAAGATATCCCCAGGCTATCCACACCATTAGAAAAACAGGTTATATTTTGGACGCTTTCACAACAGATACAGCCGCGTATAATGCGAGAACATATACCAACCCTGTATGACCAACAGAGAATTATGGCAAAATGCGCTCGTACAAATAGAGCTTGGTACGTCGCAGGCATCGTTTCGCACTTGGTTTCGTAATACCGACGTACTGAGCCGAGACGGCGGAGCAGTGCAAGTGGCTGTACCATCAAAAATCGTAAAAGAGTGGCTGATGGAGAAGCATCACAAGCTCATCCTTAAGGCACTGCGAACACTCGACTCATCTATTAGGTCGGTAGAATATTCCATTCACCGAAACCCCACCAGCGACAGGAAGCCGGCCCGACGAGAAACCGTTCCGGAAACTACTCCTATCGATCTCTCTGGTTTATATATAGACAAACGAGATAATCTAAACCCACGCTACAGTTTTGAAACATTTGTAGTCGGGCCATTTAACCAGTTGGCGCACGCAGCAGCTCGCGCGCTCGTTGACCGTCCTGGTCTTATTTATAACCCGCTCTTTATTTACGGCAGCACAGGACGAGGAAAAACACACCTTATACAGGCAATAGGGAATTATTTCAAAAAAACTCGTCCCGGAATAAAAGTTTTATACGTTACTTCTGAGCGCTTCGCGGTTGACTACATAAACGCGGTTAAATCGGGTCGCGCAAACAACTTCAAAGACCAGTACCGCCAATACGATGTATTGATTATGGACGACATCCAATTTATTGCGAATACAGAAAAAACCCAAGAGGAACTCTTTCATTTATTCAATGCACTTCACGATAGCAACAAGCAAATAGTGTTTTCTTCCGACAAACATCCGATGCTTCTCCCTGGCTTCGAAGATCGTCTCAAGGGGCGTTTTCAGGCAGGTATGATTGCCGAAATCCCCGAGCCAGACATCGAGTCGCGCACAGCTATCATAAAAGCCAAGACAGAGCAGCATGGTTTTTCACTTCCCACAGAAATTACTACGTACATCGCGGAAAACGTGCGCGGTAACATACGAGAACTCGAGGGAATTCTCAATATGATTATCTGCCGATCTCAGCTGAAAGGTAGGATATTAACACTTCAGGACGTCAAGGCGCTCATTAAACATAATGTAAAACCTGGTCGCGGGGTTTCTGTCGACGAGGTGGTGCGCCGAATAGCACAGTATTATGAGATATCTGAAAAAACTATATACGAAAAAACCAGAAAAAAAGAGGTGGTGCGGCCGCGTCAGATAATCATGTATATCCTCCGTGAGGAATTCAACGTGTCGTATCCTTCTATTGGCGAAAAACTCGGAGGCAGAGACCATACCACCGTTATTCACTCGTGTGAAAAAATAAAAGAAGAAATTAAAACAAACAACACACTCGAACAAGAGATTGAACACATTCGGGCACTAATACATGCATAATACCTGTGGATATACTGTGATGGAAACGCGAACAACAACTCGCTTATCAACAGTTATTGCTAATAAACTCTACTATAAACAGGATGTTCAAGATAAAACAAAAGTAATTCACATTACAAAGACATGGTGCCGTCCATATCTTACGCCTCTAAACGTTATTATCCACAGAATCCACAACACTAATAGTAATAATATATTAAATAGAAACATTCTATGAAGCTGGGTACAACTAAGGAGCATTTGTTGCGGGCTATTTTTTTAACCGAGCGTCTTGTTGGAAAAAAAGAGTCGCTCCCCGTACTCGCCTGCCTTTTACTTGAAGCAACGAAAAAATCACTCGTCATACGGTCAACAAACCTAGAGGCTGGTATAGAAGTGACTGTCCCTGCTCATATTGAGGAGCCGGGTATTGTGGCTGTTTCAGCAAGTACGTTGCGTGAAGTCCTGCGAACGAGTAGAGGAGAAACAGTGTCGCTTGAGTGTAGTGAGGGAATTTTGTTGATTGAATCGAGCGGTTCAAAAAATACACTTAAAACCGTTTCTCACGAAGAGTTTCCTGCGTTACCGCGCACTTCTGGAGACGGGGGTTTTTTGATTTCACGCAAACAGCTCCTACATGCCCTTGCTTCGGTTGTGTATGCAACGTCCCCCTCCATGATTCGACCAGAGCTCGGTAGTGTATACCTCTTGATTGAGGATGGGGCGCTGACCGCCGTGGCGACAGACTCGTTTCGTTTGGCAGAAAAAAAAATAGTCAACGCTGCAAAGAAAGACTCAGTGGAAGTACTTATTCCACTAAAACACGCGCAAGAGATGATGTTTGTTCTTGATAAAGAGCCGGCAGAGGAGGTTACCCTGGAATTAGATGAAACACAGTGCGCGGTTTTAAGTCCAACAACCATGTTTATTTCACGGGTGACCGATGGAACATTTCCTAATTACAAGGAAATTATTCCAAAAAAAGCCAGTACTGAAGCTGTGATTTTAAAAAGTGATTTGACTGAAATTATGCGCAAGGCCAAGGTATTTGCGGGTGTAGATCAAAGTGTTGGACTGCATATATACCCAAAGAAGAAGATTTTTTCAGTGACTGCGCGCTCAGGGGAAGTAGGCGAAATGTCTGATTCATTGGACGCGGCGCTTTCCGGGGAAGATCTTGATATTAATTTTCATATCGGCTATTTGGCGGATTGCTTGTCGACCATACAGTCGGATTCTGTAACCCTTTCGTTTGCGGGGCCTGGAAAACCTCTCGTGATCAGGGGTATTTCAGACTCCACGTTTATGTACCTTGTGATGCCGCTTAATCGTTGATGGGCGAGGCACTTGCTGTAAGGTGGTTTTATTGCAGTGTAAATGAGACAGAGGATTGCGCGGATGATCCATCTTGTAGATGGAATATTACTTGAAGAATGGATGGGCCGCGCGAATGTGGCGAGAAACGGAGATTATAAGGTGGGGTAGTAACTACACCAGCTGTAACACCATTGAATATATAAGTAACACTTGCGACAGTTGATTGACTCGGAATCCCAACGGACGCATCTATTGGCAAATCACCCGAGATAGTTACGCCAGAGACAGGGGATGTTATTTCAAACGATGGTGCGTATTGATCTGTAGTTGCCACTCCCTGCAGAGCGGGGGCGCTCGCCGCGCCGCTACCTTGTGCTGCGACCCATAGCTGCACAGGGTAGTCCCAATATGCCATTTGCGGGTCGGACCATGGGTTGGCGGGAGGGCCTGCTCGCGGGTTACTTTTTTGTACCCAATACAATAAGTCATGTACTCCTTTTGAAGGATCGGTGTTCCAGTTACCTTTTAGTACAGGCGGAAGGGAATCGAATGCTGGGTCTGGCGCCGGTGGAGGGAAGTTGTCGGCCGGGTATTTTTGGATGGCATATGCCATAAAATCGTGCCACATGGGCGTTACGATAAATGCAGCGATATTTTTTACCATCGGCGAGTTATTATTGTTTCCTGCCCAGGCACCTACGGCAATTGAGGGTGTGTAGCCCAAGATCCATGCATCTCGCGAGTCGTTTGTGGTCCCTGTTTTATCAGCTACGTCCGCGCCATCAAACCAAAGCGGCCCATGTACGCCAAAGTCCGGTGCCCGCGCCGTGTCGTCTGAGAGTACAGAACTTATCTGCCGCGCAATTTGCGGGTCGAGGACTCGTATTGGTTGCGGGCTGTATTGCTCAAGCACAGAACCGTTTTTATCAATAACTTGCAAGATTCCTGTTGTTGGGTTTTTGACGCCGTCGTTGGCAAATACGCCATATGCCCCCGTTTCCTCGAGAAGCGAAACCTCGCCGCCTCCTAGGACTAGCGTGAGGCCGTACAGCGACGGATCGCCAAGTGATGTAATGCCCAAATCTTGTGCAGTTTTTATCGAGTCTGGAATACCTGCCACGTAGAGCGTCTTTAGTGACGGAATATTGCGTGATTGTGCAATGGCATCGCGCAGTGTAATAGGACCTACGAATTGCTGATCGTAGTTCTGCGCAGAATAGCAAGGAGGGGTGTTGTTAGCGACATCTTGTGGCGAGCACGCGGTTGAAAATTGCGTCTTGAGATCAAAGACGACAGTGCCGGGTGTGTAGCCTTTTTCAAACGCCGTTGCGTATACAAAAGGTTTAAATGAAGAGCCAGGCTGGCGCAACGCAAGGGCATCGTTGAATTTTCCTTGGATACTGTCGTTGAAATAGTCGGGAGACCCCATCATTGCCAAAATTTGCCCCGTTTTGGGATCAATGGCGACCATCGCTTCATTGTGCGCATTAAAGTTTTTGAGCATATCAGGCGCATGATTTGAAACAACACTCTCCATTTTTTGCTGCAGGTCGTAATCAAGTGATGTTATGACGCGCATGCCGCCTTGCTCCACCGCGTCAACTCCATACTTTTTCTCAAGATACTCAAGAACGTAAAATACGAAATGGGGAGCCTTAATTCCCGCCGTGACCTCGGTTTTAAACGTGACTGTTTCGGCCTTGGCGCTGTTGTATTGGTCGGCGGTAATGTAACCCAAGTTTTTCATTTTGGAGAGCACGAGATCTTTGCGCGCGTCTAAATCGGAGCGATGGTTGCCATAGGGCGAGAGATAGGTAGGTGCCTGGGGGAGCGCGGCCAGATACGCGGCCTCTGCGATATCAACATCATGAGAACTTACTCCAAAGTAGTGCTGACTCGCTTCCTCTACGCCGTATATAGTGCCTCCATACGGCACCTCGTTGAGGTACGCGCTCAAAATTTGGTCTTTGGAATACGACCTCGTAAGGCGCAATGCCAAAATTATTTCTTCAATTTTTCGCGGTATTGTTTTCGACTGTGTTAGAAGAGTATTTTTTACCACTTGTTGTGTAATGGTAGAGCCTCCCTGCGCGTATTGTCCGGCAAAAATATCCACGAACATAGCGCGCAAAAAAGAGAGCGGCCTAAAACCAGAATTTTGCCAAAAGGTATCGTCTTCTATAGAAACCGTTGCGTCTTGTATCATGGGCGATATTTGATCAAGGAGTACCGAAGTGCGGCGCACTGCACCGTGTACATCGTAGAGCACAACGTTGCCAGTGCGGTCGTATATTTTTGTCGACTGCGCAACTTGGCGATTTTCAAAATCATTTATTGCGGGGATAGGCATAACCGCAGCCCAAATAATAATTCCGCCGAGTATGAACAGAAGCATGGCCACCGCGCCGAGCATGCCAACCGTAAGCCAATGGGGAATGCGAGGCAATGTTATTTTTCGAGAGCGAACATGAGGACGCTTCATAATGGTTGTAAGTGTAGCGCTTTTGTACCTGTTCTGCGAGAAAGCGCTGTGATTTTACGTAATGCTATTGCGCAGCATTTTTTAAGAAACCACGTGCAATTTATGACGCGCTAAATGCGTAAGGCCAAGCGCTATTGCATCGTACTCGTCGTCGTATTCAATGTGTTTGTCGACGCGCACCAAGAGCCGTACCATTGCGGCCACTTGTTTTTTGTCGGCTCTGCCACTTCCCGCTACTGCACTTTTAATTTCGCTCGGCCCGTATTCAAAAACAGGCAAATCGCGGCTGGTAGCAATTTGTAGGAGAGCGCCACGCACTTCCGCTACGCGCATAGCGGTCTTTTGATTTTTGCTGAAGTAAAGTTTTTCAAGCGCCATACAATCGGGACGTTCTCGCTCGATAAGCTCGATGCAGTGTTGCGCTACTGCTGCGAGGCGTTCGGTGAAAACATCGCCAGACATTGTTTCAATGCAGTCTGAGAGAATAAGCCGCTCCCCGCTAGCTGTTTTCTCAAGTACGGCAACGCCACACCTGCCGTAACCGGGATCTATTGCGAGCACTTTCATTTATTCATTATCGCACCCCGTACGATTCGCTATTTAAGCAGCGTTGGTGGAGACGTTTTCAACATCGTCGTGTGAATCTATCGCCTCCATTATCCCCATTAGCTTTGCGCTGTCTTCTTCGGAGAGAGGGATTTCGTTTTTAGAATCGTATCCTTCGGCTGTTTTCTCGAATGCCCAGAGCGCCGAGCCGGGTGAGGCGAGAGCGAGGCCGTTAACAGAGAGCAGGTGCTTTATTTCTTGCGCAGTACGATTGCGATTGTCGGTAACCGTTTCAATGATGATTGCCGCGCCGCCAGGGCCGTATGCCTCGTAGGTGATCGACTCGAGTTCTGCGCTGTCCGCCGCTGTTCCTTTTTGAATCGCGCGGTCGATTGTGTCTTTAGGCATGTTGGCTTTCTTGGCGAGGTCAATGGCGCTTCTTAGGCTTGCCGCGCTCACGTCGCCTTTTGCAAGTTTACTCTCGACAGCGATGCGCTTGCCCAACTTGCCCCAGAGCTTGCTCTTGGCGGCGTCCGCCGCTCCCTTTTGTCGTTTGATCTGCGCCCATTTGTTGTGTCCGGACATAGGTAGGGGAATTATAAACCCATTGCCCGCTTATTCCAGACATGCTTTTTATAATAGGGAAGGGTGTGCTAGTCTAAATATGGACATGATCTTTCTGGTTGTCGGACGGACATGGTCTACGAAGGATACTGAGATGTCAGTCTACGACGGGCCGCTTGCGGCCACCACAGCGCATCAGGCGCCCCCGACGGGCGTCGCCCGGGCCGCCGAATCCACCGCCAACTGAGGGAAACGCTCCCTCATAGTGGCAAAACTGGCCGGTGAGTTTCCCCCTAAGCATTAGAGGACGCTTAGGAAACTCACCGCCGGTCTTCACATTTATGCGAAATCGTTTGGCGTTTGGGGCTGTAGCGGAAAAGCTTATAGACAGCATCTTCCAGACCGACTCCGTGGAGCAGGAGTCGTGGGTCCTTTTTTAATTTTTGTTATCCACATACTTTTCCCTATACTTGTGCAGTAGTTCTCATACGAGAAACCCAAAGATATCCCAAGACAAGTCCCCAAAACAAGCTTTTTCCTGCAATTTGACATCATTTAGAGCGGTATATACTCGCAGTACTGATGCATTGTCCGTGCGTCAGACGGAAGCGAAGGCGAGGGGCGAAAGCCCCGAGTTACTTCCACCTCCGAGGGCCTGTTTCTACCTTAGGTAGAAGGACGCCGCGGGAGTTGTCGGCCAGGAGCGGCGGGATGAGCGGATGAGAAATGAGGATGCTAGCGCCTCTTTTCCCGTCCAAGCGGGGAGATCGTATTGATCTGCGCGGGCGCGCTCACCGGAGACCTGAAATCGCCGAAACACAAAAACCTCCCTTTGGGGAGGTTTTTGTGTCGCCGTGCGTCCCACCTATTGTATGTGCGTCTTTGCACCCAATTTAGTACGTGCTCCTGTGTATAAGTTTTTCAGTATTGTCGTTATACTGGCGAGATAGTAATAATATAGATATGTATGCAGAAGCTAATTAATTCGTGGAGTTTTAATTTGGGCCACCGTTCGCTCGGGCTTTTTCTTATTCGCCTTGGTGTTGGGTTGGTGTTTTTGATGCACGGATGGGGAAAGGTAACGAACCTTGGTCCCGTGGAGCAAATGTTTGTTGGATTCGGACTTCCCAGCGCGACCGGGATCTTTATCGGGTACCTTGAGGTGCTTGGCGGGTTGGCGCTTATTTTGGGAATTTTACCGCGCCTCTTTGGCTTACTTTTCGGTGTTGAGATGATTGTTGCAATATTCCTCACTGGTTTTGGTCACGGGCTATACAAGCCGCATGAGTTTGAGATTTTCCTCATGCTTATGTCGTTTGGAATCATGTCCCTTGGAAGCGGCCGCTTTTCGCTCTGGAGCGGGGAATGTATGCGTTGCGGAGCCTATATGTGCAAAATGGGCCCTGCTGGATGCCCTGAGATGCATAAATAGTTGTGCACAAATTTATCCGATCTCACGCTTACCTTTGAAGCCGAACACGCAATCTCGCCCTCGCGAGAGGTTGCGTGTTTATATGAGTTTTTGCTGCCCTGGCCGTTCTGCGCCGATGTGTTCGTATCCTTTATTGGTCACCGTGCGGCCGCGAGGAGTGCGTTCGATGAGACCTATTTGAAGGAGATAGGGCTCGTGCACTTCTTCTATTGTGCCTTCTTCTTCGGAAAGAGCTGCGGCAATGGTTTTGAGCCCAACGGGTCCGCCCTGGTATTTTTCTACGATGGTGGCAATGATATCGCGGTCAATTTGGTTGAGCCCTATTTCATCTACCTCAAGTAAGGCCAGTGCTTTTCTAACCGTCTTTACATTGAGTGGTTCTCCCGAAACCTCGGCGTAGTCGCGACATCGCTTTAAGAGGTAATTGGCGGTGCGCGGCGTAGCGCGCGATCGCTGGGCAATCTCCATGAGGCTTTCTTTGTCTACGTGGATATCAAGAATTTTTGCGGAGCGCCCAAGAATTTTTGCGATTTCTTCTATTGTGTAGTATTGGAGGCGAAATACACCACCCGAAAAACGGCTTCTCAGCGGCGCGGAGAGCATTGAGATACGCGTGGTGGCGGCAATAAGCGTAAAGGCAGGGAGTTCGAGCTGTACGGTGCGGGCAGCCGGACCTTTGCCTATTACAATGTCAAGCACGCCGGCTTCCATGGCAGGGTAGAGAATTTCCTCGATGGTGCGATTGAGACGGTGGATTTCGTCTATAAAGAGAATGTCGCCCGGCGCAAGATTGGTGAGAATTGACGCAAGATCGCCCACACGCTCTATTGCAGGGCCTGATGTGGTGCGCAAGTTGGCGCCGATTTCTCGGCTCATGAGATGTGCAAGCGTGGTTTTGCCGAGGCCTGGCGGGCCATATAAAAGTACGTGTTCTGGTTGGTGATTACGCCCTTTTGCAGCTGTAAGGAGTATCCGCAGATTGTGCTTAATTCCTTGCTGCCCTACATACTCATCCCAAAGGGCAGGACGAAGCGCTTGGTCGAGCGATTTGGGGCTCTTCTCCTTTATTTTTTGTTCTTCGGACATAGCGTGGAGGCTGCACTGCGCTCAAGAGAGGGGAGTGGAGGCTCGCGAGGTATTGACGGAGGTGCTTGACAAAATGTTTTTATATGCTAGTATTCCTTTAGATAAGCGCCTTGAGCGCTTTTTCATTTAAAGAGGCGCATAGCTTCGGGCGATGGCGGTTTTTTCGAGGACGAGGAAGTTTTGGCCCCCTCTATCCTTAGCATCCAGCTGCAACTTTTCCTACAAAAGCATCGCCCGAACGTGTGCACCTCTTTACATTGCGTGGAATCGAAGCGTTTTTCTTCGACTTCACTCCCATCTCCCTCAAATCTACCACCCGCATGCCGCTTCGCAATGCGGTTTTGTGGTGTAACATTGTCGCAATGTCCGAACGGTTTCGTGGCGAAGTTAGGAAAGCATCTATAGAGCACGTTCGTACTTGGGAGGAGGGTATAAAAAACCCCGAAGCAGCCAAGGCGTCGCTGAAGCTCATAAAGCATATATTGCATGAGCATGGCCTTTCTATTGGCAAGCGCGCCCATGTCCTTGAGGTAGGCAGCGGCTTGGGCCTACTGTTACAAGAGATGCGTGCTGCGGGAATCAATTCTGTTGGCGTTGACGCGCGACCTCGTGGCGAAGAAAAAAGATTGATCGGCGCGAGAATTGAACAATTACCATTCGGAGATGCTCTTTTCGATCTCGTTCTTTCCAATGCAGTTTTTGATGCGAACGTGTATGATCAAGATCAAGCCGCAATGCTTTTGGAAATAGCACGGGTCTTAAAAATAGGTGGCGTGCTGTATTTGAATGGTGTCTGGGGGGTACATAACCTAAAAGATTTTGAAAAAGCTGGGCTTGTGCGCATCTCCGCTCAGGAGAATCAAAGTTGGGGAGCTCTCTACAAAAAACAATAAATTTGAAGCGTGAACACTATTTAGGTAGTACAAGACCTGCGGTGTAATTCAAATAGACTTCCAACAATCGAACATTGTGAAAGAGAGCAGAGCCTACCATTCTAGTTACAAGATAGTTTCGAGCATCGCTTCATCATGTAAATCAACCTCGCGACCGAGCTCTTCGAGACTCGTTACGCCCTGCAGTACTTTGACCGCGCCATCTTGCGCCATACGGCGGATGTTTTGATGATGTGCGGCTCTCCATATTTCACGATCGCTCGGGTGGTTTCGGATGGCCTCTTCGATTTTACTGTCCATGAGAATGACCTCCACTACCGCCACGCGTCCTTTGTAGCCCAAGTTGCCGCATTTTTCGCATCCCTTTGGAACCCACATCGTGTCTTGCACTCCGGGCAACTCCTCGGCATGAGGGAGGTTTTTGAGAAGTATATCGAGCGTAATGCGATCTTCACCTTCTATTTTTTTAGCTTCTTTGCAGTGTATGCAGAGTTTGCGTACTAGACGCTGGGCCATGGCCATAGTGAGTGCCGATCCTAAAATTTCCGGCGAGACACCCATGTCATGAAGTCGAGGAAACGTGCCAGCTGCATCGTTGGTATGGAGCGTTGAAAAGACGAGGTGGCCAGTGAGAGAGGCATTGACAGCAGTCTCGGCCACCTCATTGTCACGGATCTCGCCGACCATGATGATGTTGGGATCTTGGCGCAGTATTGAGCGAAGGCCGTCGGCGAAGGTGTAGTTTTTCGATACTTGTGATTGCACTATGCCGGGAAGGTGATACTCGATGGGATCCTCTATTGTTACGATTTTTATTTCCGGCGAGCGCACACGGTTGAGAAAGGCGTAGAGCGTGGTCGTTTTCCCGCTTCCTGTGGGTCCGGTGTTGAGAATCATGCCATTGGGCTTTTCGATTTCGCGGTTGAAAATTTCCATGAGGTACTTGTCGAAACCAAGCACATCCATGGAAAGGCCGATGGTCGAGGGGTCGAGAATACGCATGACGATGGTTTCGGCGTATGCGCCCGGCAGCACCGAGGTACGAATCTCGATCTCTTTGTCGTTGATGTTTATGGAGAAACGACCATCTTGCGCCTCAGATTTAATGTTGAGCTTGAGGCCCGAGAGGAGCTTGAGGCGGCTTGAGATGAGTGCGTATGTGGCATGATCGAACATGGTGACTTCGACCAAGACGCCGTCGAGCCGGTAGCGCATGCGCACCGAAGCTTCTTCCGGCTCGAGGTGAATATCGGATGCGCCAAGCGCCATTGCGCCGCCCATGATTGTCTCTAAGATGCGGGAGACGCGGTGAGTGTCTTTGCTAGCGCTGTGCTGCGCCACTTCTATTTGTACGTCGACGATTTTTTTAAGGCGGTCTTTCATTTCAAGAATCATTTGCGCGGAGAGAGTGAGTACTCCCGCTTCTGTTTCGGTGGCGTAGGAGACATCGCGGTAGCGCTCCCATGCGCGCTGGAGCGAATTTTCGGAAACTATGAATCGGCGCGTTTTATATCCAAGACGCTCTAATTGCTCAAGTAGCTGGAGTGAGTCGATGCGCTCCGGAGCGCGCATGCCCACAAACACCACCTTATTTGCTTTGTGGAATGCGGCAACTTCCGCGTCTCTGGCTCGCTGCTCGATGATGAGCCTGAGGGCATCGGTGTCGATAGACTTGTTGGTGAGGTCAACATACTCTACACCGTACTTGCCGGCGAGCATCTCAGCGAGCTGTTCTTCTTCGCGGGCGCGAAGCTCGTGGATGCGTTCCTCTTGCTTATGTTCGTCAAACTGTATGGCCATGCTGTTATTGTATCGCAAGGCGAGTAGAATGGCGCTATGGAGCGAGTGAAGATTGAAAGCGTAGAGGTGATGCAGAGTTTTGCCGCGGGTTTTATTGCGGAGAAAGCAAAAGAGCCGCATGCCACCGTGCTTGCTCTTTCGGGCCAGCTCGGCGCGGGAAAAACCACGTTTACGCAAGCGCTTGCACATGAGCTAGGTGTAGAGGAGACGGTGAATAGCCCAACGTTTGTTATTCAAAAAGTGTATGCGCTGCAAGGCCAATCATGGCAGAGGCTTGTGCATATTGACGCGTATCGTCTCAAGAGCGCAGGAGAATTGCAGCATCTTGGGTGGGACGAATTAGTTGCCGATAGCGGCAATCTTGTTGTGGTTGAGTGGCCAGAAAAGATAGAAGGAGCTATTCCGGTGTATGCGCACCGCATTGCTATTTCAATTGAGGAGGATGAAGCTAGGACACTGTGGTATGAGTAAGGCAACGGATACAAAACAAAAACGACTCGTGTTGCTCGACACGCATGCTATTTTGCATCGCGCGTACCACGCGCTCCCCGAGCTTGCCTCAAGTAAGGGTGAGCCGACCGGCGCCTTGTACGGTCTTGTCTCTACGATTTTAAAGTTGGCTCAAGAGCTGAAGCCAGATTATCTTATTGCCACGCGCGACTTGCCAGGGAAAACGCACCGTCACGATAAGTTTGAGGCATATAAGGCAACACGCATGGCGGCCGACCCCGCCCTGATTGCACAGCTGAAGCGCGCGCCTATCGTGTACGAGGCTTTCGGCATACCACTTTATGCGGCGCCTGGTTTTGAGGCCGACGATATGATCGGCTCAATTGTGCAAGCGCTTAAAAAACGGGATGACATTCGTACCATCATCGCAACCGGCGATATGGACACGCTGCAGCTGGTTTCCCCCAAGGTCTTGGTGTATACGATGCGAAAGGGGATCTCGGACACCGTGCTGTACGACGAGGGCGCGGTTAACGAGAGATATGGCTTTGGCCCTGAGCGCGTCATTGATTACAAAGCGCTTCGCGGCGACCCCTCGGATAATATTCCCGGGGTGCGCGGTATAGGCGAAAAAACCGCGACCGAACTCATCCAAGCGTTCGGCTCTCTCGATGAAATATATGCAGTGCTTGCAAGCAACGAGGCGGCCTTTCAGAAGGCGGGAATTAAACCTCGTATCGTGCAGCTCCTCAAGGACCAAAAGGAGCAAGCGTATCTTTCAAAAGATCTGGCAACTATTCATACGGAGGCGCCGATTGTCTTTGCGGTGCCTGACACTACTTGGCGCATGGGGGATCACGGGGAAGCGGTTGGGGAGCTGTGTGAGAATTTGGAGTTTCGGACGCTCAAAAATCGCGTACACGCAGCTTCCGGAATGACAGGTGAACCGCAGGCATCAGAAGAAAAGATAGACCAGAGAGACTTGCGCGAAACTTCTATAGCACTATGGTTACTTAGAAGTGACACTTCGAACCCAACTCTTGACGATGTACTTCGCGCCGGTGCATCCGAGCAATTTGCCGCTGCGAGAGAAAAAGTTTTTGCGCAACTTCGGGAGACACCAAACCTTTTGGGGGTATACGAGAAAATAGAAAAACCACTTATTCCAGTTGTGGAGAGGATGAATGCGGCAGGAGTTTTTCTAGATGTGCCGCGCATTCGATCGCTTGGCAAAGAATACAGCATGCGTCTTGAGACGCTCTCGAGGGGCGTATATCGCGCGGCCGGGCATGAATTTAATATCAACTCGCCCAAGCAGCTTGCGGAAGTACTGTATGACGAACTCCATATCGGCAGTAGTGTGCGGCAAAAGAAAACAGCAAGCGGCGCGCGCACTACACGCGAGGAGGAGTTGGTAAAGTTCAGTAATGAGCATCCGATTATCGACGAGGTGCTTTCGTACAGGGAACTCCAAAAACTTTTGGGGACGTACATTGAAAAACTGCCAGCACTCGTAGATAGTGCGAGTAGATTGCACGCCGAGTTTGTGCAGGCAGGAACCACCACAGGGCGCATGTCGAGCCAAAATCCCAATCTTCAAAATATACCCGTAGCTACAGAAAACGGAAGACGTATTCGTGAGGCGTTTGCTGCGCCTGTCGGCAGATGCATCGCAGCCCTCGACTACTCGCAGATAGAGCTTCGCATCGCAGCCGGACTTTCCGGCGACAAAAAGCTGATTGAGGTATTTATGAATGGCGAGGATGTGCATGCGGCGGTTGCGTCCGAGGTATTCGGCGTTCCGCGCGAGCAGGTAGATAAGGAAATGCGCCGTCGCGCAAAGGTTATCAACTTTGGCATTCTATACGGCATGGGCGTGAATGCGCTCAAGGAAAATCTTGGCAGCGGCGTCTCGCGAGAAGAGGCATCGGCATACTTAGATCAGTACTTTAAAAAATATGCAGGGCTTGCGCAGTATGTAGAAGACACCAAGCTCTCTGCGGCCAAATGTGGCTACACCGAGACACTTTTTGGTCGGCGGCGTTATTTTGCCGCATTGCAGTCACCTCTGCCGCAGATGCGTGCAGCTGCTGAACGTATGGCGGTAAACGCCCCTATTCAAGGTACGCAAGCAGACATCATAAAATTGGCCATGGTAAAAGCCGATCATGTGATCGAAAAAAACGAGTGGCGAGCAAATGCGCAGCTCGTCATGCAGGTGCATGACGAGCTTGTCTACGAGGTTGACGAAAAATATGCAGAAGAAATTTCACGCGCAATCTGCCATTCAATGGAGTCGGTCGTCGATCAAAAGGCGCTCTCGGGAGTGCCGATTACGGCAGAAATCTCGATTGGCCCAAACTGGGGACAGACCAAAAAGATTACGCGCGTATGATCGAACTTTTTTTAGGTACCGATAGAAAAAAGGCCCATCTTGCTCTCAGCGCAGCCGCCGAAAAAAAAGGGGGGGATATCATCCGAATCACTGATGCTTCGGCCCTTGCTGATATGTCGGCGGTTGTTGCTGGCGGTGGGTTATTTCTCGAGAAAAGAACAGTGATTTTTGATAGTGTTTTTTGCAATGAAGAGTCGTGGGCCGTGCTACTCGGATCTCTCGAGCACTTAGCGACCTCGGACGATTCGTATCTTATGTATGAAGAAAAGCTCGATGCCGTTACTAAAAAACGCATTGAAAAAATTTCCGCACACGTGAGCGTATTTGAGTTACCAAAAAAAGCCAAGGTGCAACCGAGTGTTTTTTTGCTTGTGAATCATTTGCGCACAAAAGATAAAAAGAACATGTGGATTTCGTATCAAGCGGAGCTTGCGCAAGGGAATACCGCCGAGGCGATTCATGGCGTATTATTTTGGGGGGCGAAGCAACTGCTGTTACAGTCGCGTACCACGAAAGATGCTGAGCGAGCGAGGAAGTACATCGTCACGCTTACCGAGCTCCCGCACGAAGCAAGGCGTAGGGGAGTGGAGCTCGAGTACGCACTCGAGCAATTCACTCTCTCAATATAAATGGTAGGATTTTGTCAATATGCGGCGTTTGCGAATACTCTTGTTTGTCCCCCTGCTTTTTTTGCGCACTTCCGTACGCTGCGTATGCACAAGCGAACATTTGTATTGAATCAGACATGGTGTGTACCGACCGTCACTCGACGGGCAGGCCATTCCCATGCTTAGTAGCTGGTGTTCCAATACCGATTGCAGGTGTGTGCACCAGTAATACCTGTGTTGCAACAGATCCGGGGATTCTTTCGAGCATAGATGCAATTTAGGATTCTATTGTAACAGTGGGGCAAATTGCTGTCGTTACCGGGAGGACGCTCTTCCTCTCGACGCTGCTCTCTTCAGGAGGTTCCAAATCTGGCGGCTGGTACACATCTTCCCCTACGGGCATGATTCAACCTTCCGTCGCAAATCAGATCATTCGAGGTGCGCAAACTACGCCACTTGTTAGTGTTTTATCGGGCAGCGTGCCGATTTCGCAGTCGCTCAGTTCGACGAACGCGCCCGCTTTGCAAGCCACTCCATCGGTTATTACGTCGTTAAATTCTGCGCTGTTTCCTGCAGGTCAAACTGTCCAACCTCCTCTTACTAGTTCTCCGTAGGTAGCAAATTTTGCAATCGTTACTGCAACGTCGCCCCCAGCACAATTGTCGTCGCCGCTTTTTGGCGACGTACTTTTTAATAGCGATGGCGGAGTATTTTATGCGACAGCGCAAAATACCAGTGGCGGGGCGCAATATGCCGGCTTTTTTACAAACAACTTT
>JAYTRG010000022.1:0-4187 GCA_043746305.1 Candidatus Parcubacteria bacterium | reverse complement strand
GCTTTAAGAATCTGAGCGGTATACTGCGCTAATGGAAACGGAGGCCGTCGAAACTGAGCTTAGAAGTCGCGTACGCGCCCTGTTGCATGCAAATGGAGTTACTGGGTACTCGTCGTTCCTAGGTGCCCACTATAATTATATAGCACCCTCGAAAGAACGGTATCAGTTTCAGTGGTTTTGGGACACCTGTTTTCATGTGTTTATTCAGTGTGCTCTCGGCGAGATCGACAGCGCCAAAGAAAATCTTCGGAGTCTTTTTAGGATGCAAGACGATGATGGATTTGTGGGACACATGATTTTTTGGAATCAAACATTACCGCATTCTCTCGCTGATATCGTGCATGCAAAATTGAACATGCAGACAATACGTCCCCACATGAGCGCCCTCATTCAGCCTCCACTTGTAGCGCAGGCACTCAAGCGCATTTATGCAAAAACGGGTGACAAGCTGTTTCTGTTGGAAATGCTCCCAAAAATTATTGCCTATCACGAGTGGCTTGCACGCAATCGCGACTTTGACGGTGATGGTCTCATTTCGATCATCTCGCCGTCGGAATCCGGTGTTGATTGGAAGCCGTCGTTTGACGAAGCGGTAGGCTCCAATGTCCGTACCAAAGCAAAATACCTGCTCGCGAGTAAACTATTCTGGAGAGTAGCTTCTCGTGAAATCTCCAATTTTCTAAATGGCTACTCGCTCTTGCCCCATCAACGGCGATTCGCCGTAAAAGAAGTAACGGTCAACACCGCCTATGCGTGCGATTTGCGCATGCTCTCGCAGCTCTGCCTCACTGCAGGCCTCAGAGATGATGCGATTCGGTACATACGAAGGGCGGAGCAGGTGGGACGGTCGATGCAGGAGTTTCTCTACGACCATGAGTCGAGCGCTTTTTACGACGCGCTTTCCGGCTCCAACAAAAAACTAAAAGTACTCACCGCGATGTCTTTTCTCCCGATTGTATTACCAGAGACGCCGCAGGAGGTGTGCAAAAGAATGGTACAAAAGCATCTCAACAATCCCGAAGAATTTTTGAGCACGTACCCTGTCCCTTCGGTTGCGATGAACGATCCGGCATATTACCCAAAAGAGTCGTCGGCGCTTTGGAGAGGTCCTACCTGGCCGGTGATGAATTGGTTCCTCTTTAACGCGCTGCGCGTGAGAGGGTTTACAGAAGAATCGCATCGATTACGCGAGAGCCTCTCGCAATTAATTGCAAAGTCTGGATTTCGCGAATACTACAATCCGCAAACAGGGGAAGGGTACGGTGCACAAGGGTTTACGTGGCCGGGGCTTATTTTGGATATGGAAGAAGAAGGTGAACGAGCGGCAAAGGTAGCGGCTCGATGATTGATAAATAAAAAAGGCGGTGGGATGTAATGTCCCACCGCGTAAGGCGTATCAGCCCCAATATATCAGCTTCGTCGCGAAGCCGATTAGCATAGTGCTCCCCATGCCGAGAAACACGAACGCATCCTTCGGCACAGAGCCGTGGGTCACCCACGGTGGTTGCAGAAGCCCGATCGCGATATGTACGATGAAGGCGACCGTTATCCATATCGCCGACTCCGTGCTGACGTTGCTCGACGCGAAGTAAAACATCGCAACGAAGGTAAACATCAGTGCCATGTACATGTAGTGGACGCATCCGGCGATCGTGAGGAGACCATCGCGCGCAAGTGCTTCTGGCACCTCCTTACTGGCCGCTGCCCACTGCATGACTGGGGCTATGCCGACGACGATCGCGATGAAAAAGCTCATGGCGAACGTACGGACATTCCAGTCGTTTGCGTACCGATTCAGGATGTACGCGCCGACGAGATTCAGGAACAGCAAATCGCTCCAGATGCCGCCGTGCTTTATCAAGACAGCGATCTTGCGACCTTCGTACGCAGCGTCGCGCGCTTGCGATGCGAACAGAAAGCCGTCGTGGTAGGCAAGAGCGAACATCAGCAACACAATGACGCTGAGGCCAGCAAAGCATATCAAGTACATCGTCTTCTCCCCGTTTTTGGAGGTTGCACTGATTGGATTGTACAACTTTAATATCTATTTGTAAAGGGTTCGCTGCCACAGCATCCATACGATCTGGGAAGCAGCTTCCCACGGCGTAATCGTGCGCAGCACCAGAAACGCCATGCGAACAAAATCTTTTTTGATGCCAAAGTAGTACCATGGCTGGCCTTCGGTGTGTTTGAACGCACTCGCTACCTGCGGCCACCACACCACCGCAATTTTCATATGATTCCGAATCAGATGACGGTTGATGAATACTTCCAAACCAAATCCATGAAGGTTTGTAAGCTCACCAAGGAGCGGCATGATGAATGCTTTTGAAAATACTCGCTCGCCCGAAATGTAGTCGAGCCCTATCATGCGCCACAATAGGGGAGTGTTGTGGCGCAAGCTTATTGCAATGTCGGCGCTACCGCTTAGTACCGGCTCGATGAGCGCACTCAATGTTTCGGCAGTGAGGCCGGTGAGATCAGCGTCGAGGAGAAAAATGAGATCACTCGAGGAATGTCTAACGCCTTCCACAACTGCCGCGGACTTACCGCCGTTTTTTGGAAGCAGAATCGGAATAATTCCTGTATAGCCAGAAATAATGTCCCGCGTACCGTCGGTCGATCCGTCGTCTATCACGAGTATTTCAGAAATGAGAGGATGTCCCACCGCAACGCGTAGTACATTTCTAATACGCGATGCTTCGTTGAACGCGGGAATAATGCAGGAAACCGTTTGTTGTTTTGTCATAATTCGCGATCCCTGCGCAATGCGCGGCGCCGCAGGTAAAGCGTGAAAAAGTAATAGCACACGATGACGATGCCAAAAATCGCAAAGCCGTACTGGATGATATCAATCGCCCCTTTGATGGCGTTGAAGTAGTTGCCAAAAAAATATCCCACTACCACCAATACGCCGTACTGCAAAAACCCAATCTGAACTGCATAAAACCAAAATCGTTTGTACGACATGTGCGTAAGGCCGGCCGAAATTAAAAAGGGAAGCGAAAGGCCGTAGGAGAGTTTACTGACAAACATGGTGCGCCACGGATGATCGCGCCAGAGCTCTTCGAGCTTGCTCCAGTGTTCTTCGGTCACGCCAAGGCTCCGGCTAAATCGATGCACAAGCGCGCCGCGATTCCCAAAGTGTCCTGTCGCGTAACATGCGGCGTCCACCGAAATGTCTTTCCCCACCAGAATTATCATCACCAAAAAAGGATTGAAGTAACCGAGCGAGGAAAGAAAGCCGCCGGCAAAAGAGACGATAGGCCCTTCGATAAAGGCGAGCAATACCAGCATCGGGTAGCGGTAGGTGAGTATGAGGTGGGTGATGGTATCGGCCGACATGTAGGATAGTATAGAAGGTATGGAGCACTTGCATAGGCTGTACAGCAGATTTGGTACACGGTGGATTGAGGCGTTTCGGGAACCGGGGTTTGTGTGGTCTACCATCACGGGTGTCGCCTGCTTTGTGTCAGCCTTTTATGTCAACATTTTTGCTATTCTTTTTGCTACCGATCACGCAAGCAACAAAGTAACCGATCTGGTACTCTCGAATATCCCCAAGTTCGATGTGGACGGCTATTTCGTATACGGCACGTTCATTTTTGCCGCGCTCTGCGCACTTTTGATTTTATCGGAGCCTAAGCGCATTCCTTTTACGCTCAAAACACTCGCGCTCTTTTGGGTTATTCGATCAGCTTTTACGACGCTCACTCATATTGCGCCCGACGTAAGCTCTTCGCCCGACTTTGGACCGGCGGTTAATCGAATATTCTTTGGCGCTGACACTTTTTTTTCCGGTCACACTGGAATGCCGTTTTTGGGGGCGCTTGCGTTTTGGCGATACAAAGCCATTCGATATGCATTTTTAGTGGGGACGGTGTTTTTTGGCGCGGTTGTGCTGCTCGGACACTTGCACTACTCTATAGATGTTGCGGCTGCGCTTTTCATTACCTACGGCATCTTTGATGTTGCAAAATGGCTGTTTCCGCGCGATAAGCGCTGGTTTTATTACGACCTGGCGCGCGCGCGTACAGAAGAGTAGTGGTATGGTTGACTCTATCTATGAAAGCACTTACTGAACGTTTTCAAAAATTGTTGCACTGGAGTTTTGAGATTGGCGTGGTCTTGAAGGGCGTAAGCGCGGCAAGTGAGCTATTGCTCGGTTTCCTGTTCCTATTTTTTGA
>JAYTRG010000021.1:0-6041 GCA_043746305.1 Candidatus Parcubacteria bacterium | reverse complement strand
GGCCCTGGTATCGGCATTGGCCTCATCGGAGGCAGGGCAATGGACGCCATTGGGCGAAACCCAGACGCTTCAGGCAAGATTGTTTCAAACATGATTCTTGCGATTGTGTTCACCGAGGCACTCGGCATTCTTGCCCTTGTCGTTAGTTTCATCATCAAGTTCGTCTAACCTCCAGACTTCAGTATACGTGGTTGTGTAACTCCGGCAGCAAACACGTCAGATCGATATGGAACAACTCATCACTACATTTGGTATAAATTGGAAATTGCTTCTCATCCAAGCGATTAACTTTGGAGTGCTCCTCGGCGCGCTCACATACTTTTTGTATACGCCGCTGATGAAGGTAATAGATGATCGTAGGGAAAAAATTGCTGAGGGTGTACGCACCGCAGAGGCGGCTGCGCGTAGGCTCGACGAAGCTAAGGCTGAGGGTGACTCGCTTGTCGGAGAAGCAGCAAAAAGGGCAGAAGGACTTGTCGCGAGTGCGCGTATGCAAGCAGACGAGAAAGCGAGCGCAATCGCCAAAGATGCGCAGACGCGAGCCGATAACTTAATGGTAGAGACAAAGGCGCGCGCCGAAGAGGAGAAGCGCCAGATGATGCTCTCGAGCGAGCGAGAAATCGCTCGCGCGGCAATGCTCGTGGCGGAGAAGATTCTTCGAGAAAAAACAACCTAAGAGTATGCACGAGGCGTATGCGATGGCACTATGGCAGCTCATTGAGCGAGGGGAAACTCCTCACCAAGCTGTAGTGATGGTAAAGAAAAATCTCGACTTGAAAGGCCGTACAGCGATTCTTCCCAAGGTTGCTCGTGCATTTGAAAAAATTGCCGCTCGAGAGATCAGAAAACGTACTATGCAGCTTACTGTGGCGCGGATAGGAGACTTTGAAAAAGCGCTGAGAGGGGCAAAGGAAGCGCTGCTTGAGGCAGGTATTCGCGAAATCGATCTTGTTGAGAGCATAGATGAGTCTCTTGTGGGAGGATGGCGCTTAGAAGGCCATGACACACTGATAGACAATAGTTGGAAAAAATCTTTACTTACAATATATAATCGAGCCACGCAATAATATGCAAACTTCCATCATCGAAAAAATCATCAAAGAAATCGATGGCTACACGAGTGCGCAACAAACGGAGCATGTGGGCACTGTTACTGCGGTGGGAGACGGCGTCGTGGCAATTGACGGCCTTTCAAAGGCAGTAATGAGCGAGGTTGTCGAATTTGAAACAACCCACAGAAAAAGCTTGGAGGGCGCAATGCAGTCGCAGCACACTGTGTTTGGCCTCATTTTAAATCTTGAAGAAGACGGCGTGCGCGCAGCGATACTTGGTGACACAGCGCTTGTTGCCGAGGGAATGACTGTAAGGTCGACGGGGCATGTGCTTTCGGTTCCGTCGGGCGAAGAGTTGCTTGGCCGCGTGGTAAACGCGCTTGGCGAGCCGCAAGATGCTAAGGGGCCATTTAAAAACCCAACGATGATGCCGGTGGAGCGCGAGGCCTCGGGCGTAATTTATAGAAAAGGTGTTTCGGTTCCGCTAGCTACCGGCATTGTGTCTATTGATGCGATGATTCCGATTGGACGCGGACAGCGTGAGCTTATCATTGGAGATAGGGCCACGGGCAAAACTACGGTTGCGGTGGACACTATAATAAACCAACTTCACGAGCCTGAGGCGAAGCGCCCTATTTGTATTTATGTAGCGATTGGCCAAAAAGAGAGCAAGACCGCGCGCATTGTGGAGCAACTTCGTTCAGCAGGCGCCCTCTCGTACACTATTGTGGTAGACGCACCCGCTTCGGCTCCGGCGGCCTTGCAGTACCTTGCCCCATTTGCGGGCGTTGCGATAGGCGAGTATTTTATGGACGCTGGGAAAGACGTACTCGTTATTTACGATGACCTCTCGAAACAGGCCGTAGCCTACCGCGAGCTCTCGCTCCTTTTGCGCAGACCACCGGGACGAGAGGCATACCCTGGCGACATTTTTTACTTGCATTCGCGTCTTTTGGAGCGAGCATGCCGCATGAGCGATGAAAAAGGAGGTGGCTCCATAACAGCGCTCCCTATTATCGAAACGCAGGACGGCGACGTATCCGGCTATATTCCGACCAATGTGATTTCAATTACCGACGGCCAGATTTTCCTCGACTCGTCTCTCTTCAATAAAGGTGTGCGCCCGGCTATCGACGTGGGAATCTCGGTTTCGCGCGTTGGGTCTTCTGCACAAACGAAAGCCATGAAGGGGGTTGCTGGAGGCATAAAGCTTGAGCTCGCGCAATTCCGCGACCTTGAGGCATTCATGCAGTTTGCACAAGATCTCGACAAAGCAACGGCCGATAGAATCGCCTCCGGCCAACGCATGGTCGAGCTTCTTAAGCAGAAAAACGGCGAACCAATCCCATTGGAGCGCCAAGTAGCGATTCTCTTTGCGGCGAATGCAAAGTTCTTCGCCGATGTCTCAATTGGCAAGGTTCGTGAGACGGCATCCCAGTTTGCGCACTATACAGATGATCAGCATCCCATGATGCTTCGTTCCATTAAAGAAAGCGGAATGCTCTCAGAGGACGCAAAGAAAGAACTTTGCACTTCAATGGATGAATTTCGCTTGAGCCATAAAGAATTATTTGCAGACGTAAAATAGTGCATGGCGTCTCTTAAGAACATAAAACTTAAGATTCACTCGGTCAAAAAGACTGCAACCGTAACGCGCGCAATGGAGGCCGTGTCGGCCGTAAAGATGCGCAAGAGTCAGGAACGGGCGCTTGGGAGCCGTGCGTATGCCGCTGCGGCGCTTTCGGTATTGGAGCGGCTCTCAAGTACTACAGATGTATCTCATCATCCTCTTATGCAACAGCGCGAAGGGAAAGTAGCGCTGGTGGTGATAACGAGCGACAAAGGACTCGCAGGAGCGCTTAATGGCGCGGTGATTCGCAGAGTGGAGCGCGAATTGCTGGAGCGGAATCTCTCCGCCGAACATACGGTACTGATAGGTATAGGCAGGCGTGGCGCTGAGTTTTTTGCCAATCGCGGTTATGAGGTGAGAATTCGACATGAAAATGTCTCTGACGGCATTTCGGAAGAAGAGATTCAAAAAGTTACTAATGAGCTTTTGCATTGGCACGCTGCGGGAGAAATCAGTTCTTGCATCGTCGTGCACCAAAGTTTTATCTCTACCTTTGAGCAACAGCCTAGCGTACGAGAAATTTTGCCGCTGTCTGCGAGCGCTATGCGGGCAATAGTGGCAAGCATCCGCCCTGTAAAAGGTAAATACGCGTCGCATAACTCAGATAATCAATACGTACCTGCCTCTTATACCATTGAGCCGGACGCCGACGCTGTACTCTCTCAGCTTTTGCCTAAACTCTTAAATATTGCGCTTTTCCACGCACTCCTTGAAAACAAAGCGTCAGAGCATAGCGCGCGCATGGTGGCCATGAAAAGTGCGACCGATAAAGCTAAGGAGATGGCGCACAATCTTACACGCAAATTCAACAAAATACGTCAAGCCGCTATTACGCGAGAGGTATCAGAAATTACCTCAGGTATCGAAGCGATGAAGTAATATCTGAAGATAGGTACGGGTTTAATTAGCAAGCTAAGATTGCGACGGTATCCGAGAGTTTAGCGGAATCAAGCCCCCTTTTCTTTTTAAGCAGTTCGAACAACGCCGAGACTCTCAACGATGAGTCCTTTAATTTCCATTGCGCCAAGGAGCACGTTGGCCTCATGAGTAGGGAGCTTGAGGGTGCGGATGAGTTCGTCTCGAGAAAGTGGGGAAGCGATGATTTCCATAACTTGTTTTTCTCGGGAGGAAAGATCGCTCCGTTCCGATACATCAATGGGTTTTGTTTCTTGCAGCCGGAGTGCCTTAAGGATGTCGGCCGACTCTGTGGCTGGGATCGCACCAAGTTTTAAGAACTGGTGCGTTCCTTTACTCGACTCGCTAAAGATAGATCCGGGCACTACTAAAAGTTCTCGGTTATATTCTCCGGCGAGTTTGGCGGTGATAAGCGAGCCGCTTTTTTCTTTTGCCTCTATTACAAGCGTGGCGTGCGAGAGACCCACCATCACTCGGTTGCGTTTGGGGAATGTCCAATCGGCCGCTTTTGTCTCAGGCTTTTCCTCGGAGAGGAGTGCTCCGCCTGCTTCTAAAATTTCAAGCGCAAGCGCGTGATTTGCCCGCGGATAGAGCACATTCCAATCGAGTCCGGATCCAGGAATGGCTACCGTACTGAGTCCATGCTCGAGCGCTGCTTTGTGCGCCTCAGCGTCTATACCATAGGCAAGTCCGCTCACGATGACGACAGGGTACCCTGCGAGTCCTTTGAGGAGGTGGTGAAGTGCTTGTTTACCGTAAGGTGTGCAGGCACGAGAACCAACTACAGCGAGCCATTTTTTATCGAATGAGGGGAGTGTACCGCGCACGTAGAGTTGCTTGGGCGGGTCAGAAATCTCGGTAAGAAGCGGGGGGAAATGCGCCGGATATAGTAATTGGAGGTCGCCTGTCATGATGGTATTATCATACCGTATTGCATCGTAATTATGCTCGACATAAAATTCATACGCGAGAACAAAGACATCGTTGCTGCTGGTGCTCAAAAAAAGCGCATTACCGTGGATTTGGAGAAGCTTCTGGAACTCGACGATAAGCGCCGCGAATTGCAGGCAGTATTCGACGAAAAACGATCTTCGCAGAATGCGGCATCAGACAAAATTGCCAAGGCGGAATCTGCGGAGCGGCTGATGCTTATCTCTCAGATGTCGGATGTGAAGCAAGAAATGCAACAAGTAGAGGAGGCGCTGCAAGCGGTAATGAAAGAATGGCGCGCCATTATGGTAACTGTGCCGAATGTGCCCGATATGTCGGTCCCGGATGGGGAAAGCGACGAACAGAATAAAGAAACTCGTATGTGGGGCGACGTTCCCACCTTTAATTTTCCGATAAAGAATCATGTTGATTTGATGCTGGAGCATAGCATGGCGGATTTTGAACGAGGCGCAAAAGTTGCAGGCTTTCGAGGGTATTTTTTACGAGGTGACGGCGCCCGCCTTATGTGGTCGCTCGAGAGGTTTGTGCAGGACAGATTTCTCGATAGAGACGGATTTGTACCAATGATTGTGCCGTCGCTCGTTCGTCGTGAGCCGTTTATGGGCACCGGTTATTTGCCGCAGAGTGAAGATGATCTCTACAAAACACAAGATGGTGATTACTTGTCTGGGACGGCCGAAGTGGCCACGATGGGCTTTTACATGAACGAGATAATCGAGGCGAAGGATCTGCCTCTCAAGTTTTTCTCATTTTCACCATGCTTTCGACGCGAAGCGGGTAGCCACGGAAAAGATACGAAAGGTCTCTTTCGAATCCACGAGTTTGTAAAGTATGAACAGGTAGTCTTGTGCGAAGCCTCGCACGAGGAGTCGGTACGCTGGCACGAGCAGCTCACCGAAAACTCTGAGCAACTCCTTCAAGAATTGAAGCTGCCGTACCATGTGGTGGTTAACTGCGGCGGCGATTTGGGACTCGGGCAGGTAAAAAAGTACGACATCGAAGTGTGGATGCCAAGCGAGAAGCGCTATCGCGAGACGCATTCGTCGAGCTATTTTCATGACTTTCAGACGCGTCGGCTCAATATCCGCTATCGCGACACAGGCGGTGCGCTTCGCTATGCTCATTCACTCAATAACACCGCGCTCGCGATGCCGCGCATCCTGTGTCAAATAGTAGAGAACAACCAGCAGGCCGACGGTTCCATCAAGATTCCGGAGGTACTCCGGCCATACTTCGGACGTGACCGCATCACGAAATAGAGGCGTCGTAGATTTACGGCGAAAGAAAATAGGCGCAGAGCGATCGCGCGACCAGAGCGCTCTTTTCCTTTCTTCCAACCCCGAGCGACCAAAAAGGAAGTCGCTTCGCACACGGCGCATAACCTGGCGCATGTGGCTCGGAATCGGTATCGTAATCGCGCTATGCTGTTTAGTATGGACTGTAAGCTATCTCTCGTACCTTCCTCGTTACAACGTCGAAACTATTACTGTCGC
>JAYTRG010000020.1:0-5888 GCA_043746305.1 Candidatus Parcubacteria bacterium | reverse complement strand
CTAAGAAATAAAGGAATATGAAGGCAACGCTCAGCAACCATCACCAAACGCCGCGCAAGGTACGGCTCGTTGCAAACACTATTCGTGGTAAGAGTGTTTCTGTGGCCAAGCACACGCTTACTTTTTTGAACAAAAAAGCCTCTGAGCCTATAGAGAAACTCCTCGACTCTGCAGTTTCAAATGCGGTGGTTATGGGTGCGTCCGCAAAAAATTTGGTGATTAAAACCATAACTGTAGACAAAGGAACTGTGATGAAACGCGCTCGGCCATTTGCACGCGGAAGGTCCGGAACTGTTCGTAAAATCATGTCACATATCACCATAGAGCTCGTAGAAGTTCCCGAAGTAAACGATGCACAGCCGGTAAAGGCAAAGCAGATAGCTAAAAAAGCAGCGAAGAAAACGAGCAAAAAAACCGAAAAAGCAGCAAAATAATTATATGACACACACTGTACATCCTTACGCACATCGCCTCGGTATCATACGCGACTGGAAGAGCCGCTGGTTTGCAAAAACGCCCGCAGCCTATCGCCTCAATGTGATGATCGACTCGACCATCCGCAGTTTTCTCAAAAAACGTCTGCGCGGGATGTTTGTCACTTCAGTTGAGATTGAGCGAAGCCGCGATACTATTCGCATACTGATAAAGACATCTAGGCCAGGACTTATTATCGGACGCGGCGGCGAGGGCTCACAAAAGCTCACGAAGGAGATTGAGACGCAGGTGCGAGAGAAAGTAAAAAATGCGCCAAAGCAAGCGGTACGCATTGATATAGAAGAAGTGCGCTCACCTGAGAGTCAGGCGCCTATCGTGGCGTGGATGGTAGCGGAAGGTCTCGAGAAGCGCCAAACATTCCGACGAGTGTTGAAGCAAACGGTAGAAAAGGTTATGGCGAACCGCGATGTGCAAGGCGTACGTATTGCCGTTTCAGGCCGCCTTGGAGGGGCAGAAATGAGTCGTCAAGAAGAGATAAAACGCGGCCGTATCCCACTACAGACGTTGCGAGCGGATATTGACTTCTGTCGAGAAATGGCATACCTGCCGTATGGCGTTATTGGGGTGAAGGTATGGATTTATCGCGGAGATATTTTTACTGACGACAAAAAGCGCGCCTAGAAACACATATGTTGCAACCAAAGAAAACCAAATACCGTAAATGGCAAACTGATCGTAAGAGCCCCGAGCGTCGCGCACAGCCCGAGACTCGTGGCATTACGGTAGCCTTTGGTGCTTACGGACTTAAGGCGCTTACGCCATCTCGTCTTACCGGAAACCAAATCGAGGCCGCGCGTCGCGCGCTTGCTCGCGCCGCTGGAAAGGGCGCAAAAGTATGGATTCGCGTATTTCCTGATCGTCCGTTTACCCAAAAAGCCGCCGAAGTCGGCATGGGATCGGGAAAGGGCGATGTTGCTGGGTATGTGATGGAAGTTCGCCCGGGGCGCATCATTTTTGAGCTTGATGGAGTTGCAGAAGCTGTGTCGCGCGAAGCTCTTCGGAAAGCAGGAACAAAATTACCCATGAAAGTTCGCGTAGTTACCCGAGCATAATCAAACTTATGGCAAGTACATTACACAAGGAAACCCAAGAAAGTTTGCATAAAATTATAGCCGATAAGCGTGAGTCTATTCGAAATTTCCGCTTTGAAGGCGAGGGCAGTAGGCGCCGCAATGTGCGCGAGGCGCGAAACTTGCGCAAGGAAATTGCCCGCGTGATGACCGAGCTCACGCAGCGCAAGATTGCAGAAACGAAGAAAACAAAGTAAGGTAGCATGTCTATGGTAACAAAATCAAAATCAACGGCAACGAATACAGAAAAAAAAGGAATGACGCTTGAGGGTGTTGTTGTTAAGAGCGCCATGAAAGACACGGTCACAGTACTCGTATCGCGCTACGTGAAGCACCCCAAATACAAGAAGTACCAGAAAAAAACCAAAAAGTATCTCGTGCACAATCCAGGAAACACCGCTTCGGTGGGGGATTATGTAGAGATTCAGTCGACCCGACCAATTTCAAAGAACAAGCACTTTGTCCTGAGCACCAGCCTCAGAAGCGCAAAAACCGTGGAAACCGAATAATCTATGATACAACCTCGCTCACTCGTAAAAATTGCCGATAACTCTGGAGGTCAAATCGGTCGCGTTTTCAAAATTCTTGGCGGAACCCGAAGACGGTACGCGGAGCTCGGCGATGAGGTAGTGCTCTCAATTCAAACGGCGCAGCCTCGAAAAACGGTTAAGAAAAAAGATATTCATCGCGCGGTGGTGGTGCGTCAGAAAAAGGCGTTCCGACGCGCCGACGGCAGCTACATCCGCTTCGATGAAAATGCTGTGGTGCTCGTGGAAAAAGATAAAAAGGAGCCCAAGGCAAATCGCGTATTCGGCCCAATTCCTCGCGAAGTGGTGGAGCGCGGATACCAAAAGGTTGGGTCCCTCGCGCCTGAAATTTTGTAATATGAAACTTAAAAAAGGAGATAAGGTAATGGTGATTGCAGGTAAGGACAAGGGAAAGTCCGCTACCATAACGCGTGTTCTTGCTGCAGAAAGCCGCTTGCTCATAGACGGCATCAACATGGTAAAGCGTCACCGAAAGGCTACTCGGCAAGGAGGAAAGGGGCAGATCATCGAAAAACCGCTCCCGATACACTCTTCAAATGTGATGCTTGTGGACCCAAAAAGCGGCAAGCCAACACGCATAAAGATAGTACGAGACAAAGACGGTGGACGCTCGCGTGTGGCGGTAAAGAGCGGACAGGAATTGAAATAATATGAATACAACTCTCGCAGCACAAAAAAAGACATTCGAAGCTCTCAAAGGAGATTTTGGCTATAAGAGCGTTATGCAGGCGCCAAAAGTAGTGAAAATAGTGGTCACTACCGGAGTAGGCTCCGTAAAGGATAAAAAGCGCTTAGAGATGATCACGGGACGCCTTTCGCGCATCACTGGCCAAGCTCCTGCGGAGCGATCGGCAAAAAAGAGCATCGCCAACTTTAAGATCCGTACCGGAGACGTGGTTGGCTATCAGGTGACACTTCGCGCCGCGCGCGCGACAGCGTTTCTTGATAAATTCATCCACATTGTATTACCGCGCGTAAAAGACTTCCGCGGCATCAAGCCGAGCAGTATCGACGAAATGGGAAATATCACGATTGGCCTTAAGGAGCACACGGTTTTTCCCGAAACTTCCGATGAAGATGCAAAAGATGTATTCGGCCTATCTGTCACTATTGCAACTACGGCTACAAACAAAAAAGAAGCCGAGCGCTTTCTGCGCCACCTAGGCCTCCCGCTGCAGGGCGAATAAGATAAGGCCACCTACAGATTATTATCTGTAGTGTATAGTATTTTTATGAAGTCTTGGGGAACGTACCTCGTATTTTTTGCAGCAATGCTCTGGGCAACTGATGCGCCGTTTCGCCTGCACCTTACACAGACGCTCTCGAGCAATTTCATTGTGCTTGGGGAGCATTTTGTCGACATTATCGTCGTCCTGCCCATCATTTTTCTCGGTGTATCGCAGATTAAAAAGCTCTCATGGCGTGATTGGGGAGCGGTGCTGGTGATTGCAATAGGGGGTAGCGCGCTTGCTTCGGTGGCATTTACGCAAGCGTTTCATTATGTAAATCCATCCGTTGCAATACTCCTCCAAAAGCTTCAGCCACTTGTCGCAATTTCGCTCGCTGCGCTGCTTCTCAAAGAACCTCTGCATCCCAAATTTTGGCTCTGGGCGACAGTGGCTCTTTTGGGTGCATATTTCATATCATTCCCGAGCTTAGTGCCACAGCTGTATCCGGGCGAACAATTTAACCCAAACGTGACAGGGGTACTCCTTGCGCTCGTCGCCGCTTTTTTCTGGGGGGCTTCTACAGTACTTGGAAAATACGTGCTTCGCGCTGTCGACTTTAGGCTCATGACCGCGTTGCGTTTTTGCACAGCATTTATATTTCTCTTGCTTCTTAATTGGCGACAAGGATCATTTCCTGCAGCGGGCCAGTTTACTCTTACCGATGCGCTCTTCATTCTTATTATTGCGATAGCAAGCGGCGTCGTTTCCCTTTTCATTTACTACAAAGGCCTTGAAATCACCAACGCCTCCGTAGCAACCTTGGCAGAATTAGGATTCCCAATGGCAGCAATCTTCGTCAACTGGCTTTTTATTCCAAACTCAGCCCTCGTCCCCATGCAGCTCATGGGTGTCGCGGTGCTCCTTTTTGCTGTGTGGAGGCTTGGTGTGTACAACGGAGAAACTACCGAAGTCCCAGCTGCAGTGTAAGTGCGTATTCCACGGCACGTAGGGAAACGAAGAAACAGTTCTGGCACCGTTTTCTCAAATGTGTTGCTGCGGTATGGCTCATACTATGCTATGATTTCGTGTATGGCTCAAGCGTTTGCATATAAAATCGAATACGATAAGGATAACGAAACTGGGCAGATTATCGCCACTATCCCTGAGCTCAACCACGTCTCTTCGTTTGGCGACACATTTGCTGAGGCTGAGGCGCATGTGCGCGAGGCAGTACTTGGATATCTAGAAGCACTCGTAAAAGAGAACAAAAGTATCCCAAAACCAGCCTTTCAAACAGAAGGCACGTACCTCAAGCTTTTTGTACCAAGCGCGGCCTGAGTGCATGGGAAAGTTGAGCCCGCTTCCTGCAAGAAAAGTTGTTCAAAAATTGCGAAAGGCGGGATTTATGGAGAGTCATCAGCGGGGGAGTCATTTGTATCTCAAGAGCGCGGATGGGACAAGTATCGTCACCGTGCCTATTCATGGCTCGAAAGATATTCCCACTGGAACGCTTTACAGTATCGTCGTGAAACAAGCAAGACTTTCCGTAGAAACGTTTAACGACCTGTAGTTTGCTCAAGGTGGGAACGGTACCTAGAAAACTGTACCTTGCCCAGTTTTTCGGTAACAATCTTGGCCGAGCTTGGCTTCCCCATGGCCGCTATTTTTGTGAACTGGCTCTTCATTCCCAATAGTGCGCTCGTCCCCATGCAGTTCGTGGGCGTCGCCGTGCTTCTTTTTGCTGTGTGGAGGCTTGCGAAATATGACACCAAGAACAAATATATAAGCTAGCGGTAAGTCGAGAGAATTTAGATAGTATCTCCGTCCATTGCTTTTAGAGCGAGCGCTTTGTCTCCCCCCAATATTGCTTCGATAGCGTCCAATTCCGAAGCATCAATCGCGGCACCTTGAGAGATGCGTCCGAGAGAATCTCTTTCTTCTACCATTTCGCAAAATCGATTAAACAGCGCTTTAGCTGCGTTTGAACTGACATCTGCATTTCCAATACGGCCCTCGAATGTTTTTTGCATTTCCGCTGAAGCATCCGCATTCTCCGTATTTTCCATTTGAAATTGCACATGTTTGCCGTTCACATTGCCTTCAACAACAACAAATGCACCGGGTGTATCAAAGCCAGTTCGCCATCCCTCGATGTACGAAGTTGTTTTGCCGTCCTTCTTGATCGTAAATGCAAGTAAATCATCTTCAGACACTTTGTACTTGTTTGCCAAATCATTCATTTTCTCATTGCGCGACTTTTCTATTGCTTCTGGTTTTTTACCAGCGAACTCCATTGCTGATGGTTTTGTCGGAAAACTGTCTAATCCCATATAATTATTACCTTAATGATATTAAGCAATTATAGCACCACCTGCACACTTGACTTGGTAAAAAATGACGTCCTAATCGGGCATCGATAACGTCTCTTGCCGGGTGGCATTATACAGTGGCTTGAGCACGATTGTTTTTTGTGTATAGTTCTCTCTAGGAGGTGTACATCATGATCGACTCACACGCGCTAGTCGTCGGGGTAAAGACGTTCGGCATCGCAATAGCCGCAGTCGGAATCGCGATCTTCACGCCAGAGCACGAGTTGCTACCTGTTG
>JAYTRG010000019.1:0-3953 GCA_043746305.1 Candidatus Parcubacteria bacterium | reverse complement strand
TGGAGAAACACGTTGCCTGGGTAGTACCCGCCGCCGGGCATAGGAAGCTGCGCAGTGCCCGTCTTTGCGGCCGCGGTGTAATGCAGCATCTTGTATTTGCCATTGCCGAGAGCGTCGTCGTAAACCGTCTCAAGCATCCCGGTTACAGTTTTGGAGGAAGCTGCAGAAATAACCCTCGGCCCTTGTGGATACGAGATACTGCGAGTAATACCGTCGTTGTACTTGACGGCAAGAGCAACATGGGGAGGAGGCAGCGTTCCGCCGTTGGCGAGAGCCGAAAGTGCCCGGATCATCTCAATAGGCGAAACGACGATTCCCTGCCCGAACGATGCGGTATCAAAGTTTACAGCAGGACCAGAACCATTATCAAGGTTTGAGAGGTCTCCTGTCACTTCATTCGGCAAATCGATACCGGTTTTTTCTCCTAGACCGTAAGATTTCATATATTTGGTGAAAGTCGGGTACCCTGTTTTGGTGGCAACCCATGAGGCGCCCACATTGAGCGACTGCGAGAGTATTTGCTGCATGGGTATAACCCCTCGCGCACGAAGGTCATAATTACATACCTGAAATCCAGAGACGGTGATACAGCCCGTGTCGTCATATGTGGTTGATGTTGCAATGGCCCCGCTGTCGATGCCCGCGGCCATGGTAAGTGGTTTCATAATACTCCCAAGCTCATAGCGACCCGAAACTAGCGTATTGTCGTAATACGACGGGTTCGTGACAGCCCCGTACGCATTTGGATCAAAACCAGGCCGCGATCCCATACCGTAAATGGCGCCAGTGGTAGGGTCCATAATGATACCCCCAGCAATGGTGGGACTATACTGCTTCAGCACCTGATCAAGCGTTTTTTCCAGCTGTGATTCAACCTCGGGATCGATAGATGTTACGACCGAGCCTTCGTGTGCCGCCGGATCGGTGGAGAGAGCAGAGCTGAGGCTCGTAAATATTTCAGCGAACGGGTTTATATACAGACCGTTATTGGTTTCACTCAGGGTATTGTCGTATTCTTTTTCAAGTCCGTATACGCCCGTTTTGGTCGAGCCAGTGGGCCCGTATCCGACAAAGCCGAGCGTCTGCGCCCCGAGTGTGCCGCCAGGGTAAAATCGCCACTCATCGGCCACCAAAATAACTCCGGTGATGTTGAGCGCCTGCACTTTTCGAGCCTGATCATCAGTAAGCCTGTAGGCTATCTCCTCATATGGATCATTTTTTTTGCCAACGCTTGCCATGAAACCGGTTTTATCGAGGGGAATAACCGCGCTTAATTGTTTATACACTTGAGAAGGATCACCCAGTTGCGTCGGGTTGATTGCCACGCGCCAGCCATTTTGTTGCGTGGCCGCGGTCACGAGAGCACCGTCGGCTGTTGTAAAGTATATCGATCCGCGCGCCGGCGCCTCTGGATTCTGCGCCGTGTATTGACCTATCGCCTCCTGGGCGTAGCTCGCGCCATGCACTATTTGCACAAAATATAATCGTGTTAACAAAAGCAGCGTGGCAAAAATAAAAAGACCCGAAACGATTTGAGCCCGTAACAAAAAATATTTGCGAGAAACCTTGTTGCGCAGCATACGCGTAACTATACCCGACAATCTATCTCCTTCGGCGCTTCATCTACAACTTGCTGTCGGCAATGTTTGCAAGCGCCGTGTTTCCTGGGCGATACACATAGCTTATTTCGCCAAGATTCATCAAGCCTTCAGAGTCGGCGGTTTGTTTGGAAATCGCGCTCGAAGATGTAAGATACTTTTGTTCCATGGAAGCAAGGTTCGTTTCGGCGGTGCGAATATTTCTGTCCGCATCTGCCCGCGCCATGACAGCGAACACTGAGGATGCTACAAAATATACATAGGCAAGGACAAGGGTGATGAGCAGTATTGAAAAGATCGAGATTGCCCTACGCTCAAACGCAAACTCTCGTGCAAGTCCTGCCCTTGGTCGCGCAACTTCCAATTGCAGCGCTCCCTGCAACTTGTGAGGGGCATATCTGCTAATTTTTTGTATGTTGTTTGTCATAGTTTTTCTAAAATTCTAAGTTTTGCGCTTCGTGATCGAGGATTGTGCTGTAGTTCATCGCTAGCAGGCGTAAGCGGTTTTTTTGTGATTCTTTTTGCTAAACCTCTCTCCTCAAGTTCTCTAAAGTGTCTCTTAACTACGCGATCTTCAATTGAATGAAAGGATATAACAGCGATGCGACCACCAGGGTTAAGGAGGCTAAAGCAGCTCTTCAAACCTACTTCAAGCGCGCCGAGTTCGTCATTTACCGCGATACGCAGCGCCTGAAACGCGCGAGTGGCCGGATGGATGCGCCCAAAGGCATACGCGCGTGGCACGGTCGATTTAATAACTTCGGCCAAATCGCTGGATGTTTCGAACAACCGCGAGTCCCTCCGCTCTACAATTGCCTTCGCAATTCTTCGCGAATAGCGCTCTTCGCCCCAGCCGAACAAAATATCTGCAATGGAGCTTTCTTCCCACTCGTTCACTATAATTGCCGCGGTTATCGCCGCAGAGTCTGAATTCATGGTGTAGGTCATCAAAAGCGGTTCATCTTTTTTGAAAGAAAAACCACGATTCACTTCCAGCTGAAACGAGCTCCACCCTAGGTCAAACAAGGCGCTGTCGATGCTCGTAATACCACGCTCCGTGAGCTCCTTTTCTAGTGCTCGAAAATTAGCTTCGATGAACAGCGTTTTGCAGTTCGCTTGCGCAAGTGCTTTTTCTGCGCGAGTAATTGCCGCAGCATCGAGATCAAACCCTACCAAAGTTCCTTTTGGTCCCAACTGTTTGGCAATCGAGAGTGCATGCCCTGCACCGCCGAGCGTAGCATCCACCACCGTATCGCTTTTTTTGATCGAGAGAGCGAGAATAGATTCTTGTAAAAGAACACTTTGATGCACTTCCCTCTTCGGGGCTGATGGCATCGGGTTGCTGGGGGAAGAGCTTGGTCGCGTGCGCATGACGTATTCAATTCCCCCAGCCACCCAATATCACCAGTGGCTTTACAATCTTCAAAAATAGTAGGTGTGTGATCATAGAGCTCCAATTTGTCCTAACTTCGTGGCCATTTGTTCCGCATCCTTTTCGATGCGCTCCTTGTAGGTTTTCCACTGGCGGCTGTCCCAAATCTCCACTCTGTCGGAGATGCCAGCAAACACAACCTCACGCGAAAGTTTTGCATATTCCTTTTGGTGATCCGGGATCAAAATTCGCCCTACCCCGTCTACTTCCGTCTCGACTGCGCCAGATAGCATAAACCTGCTAAAGGCGCGCGAGTCGGCTTCGACGAATGAGAGACTCTGCAACTTTTTTGCCATATGTTCCCAGCTCTTGACTGAAAAGATGACGATGCAGTTGTCGAGTCCTCGGGTCATGACAATTTTTTTTCCGAGCGCCGCTCGAAATGCCTTAGGAACAGAAACGCGCTTTTTTTCATCAAGCGTGTGTCCGTATTCTCCGATAAGCAAATTGGCCATATAACTCTATTTACCACTATTTCCCACTGCGGTAAAGTATATACTACTATATCGCACTGCAATATACTTATCCACACAAAAGAGACCGCCGCATAGCGGCGGGAATAAAATCTTACGGTGATTGCCTCGCCGCCCAATGCGCGCACAAATCCTCGCCGTTTTTAGGAGATATTATAAAACAGTGGGATTGCTCCCTTGAATCAGGCCTTCGGTGTTTCTTCTTGAGAAATAACTAAAATATCATCTTGATTAAATACTGTATATTCATAAAGTTTTGATACTGGATTATATCCAATCACTCCCTCAAAACCTTGTTCTAGTAAAACCTGTTGTATTACATCCGATAAAATATACTCAAATTTATCACTTCCCCGCCCCTTGGGGCGGGGTAAAGGCTTCGCCAATAAATATTCGGAACTTTGGCGATTTTGGCTTCCGCAAAAGCGGTTTGCTTTCTTAAAGCTGATA